>CAZDXY010000030.1:0-33498 GCA_964509385.1 uncultured Rikenellaceae bacterium | reverse complement strand
CTAGACTAGGTTACAGTATCTTTATGCTCCTGATCGTTATGAGTTTTTTAGGCGCATTCTTTTCGATGCACAATGCTGTAATTTTTTCTGGAGAGAAAGTACCTAGGCTTGCAATTCTGTTTACAATCATTTCAATTTTACTTTTACTATACTTTACTTATTTAGTATATCGTTCTTCCCTTGAGGTAAATAGGATTAGTAATCAACTTGATCAACTTAAAAAAAGCATTCAAGAAAGTAAAAAACAATCGAACAATATCGATGAAAATCTTGTCGAATTAGAAATTGTTGACTATGAAGTAGAGTCGAAGGCATTAATCCCAAACGAATCTTTTGAGAATGAGGAATCTTTCATAGAAAATATACTAATCAATCTTTCGAAAAAGATTGATATTGTTCAAGGTCTTGTTTACAAAAAAGATTCTAAAACAAAGAATTTTTCATACCTTGCAGGTTATGCTTACTATACCGAAAGCGAACCACCAACATTTATTGAAGGAGAAACCCTCCCTGGTCAGGTGGCAAAAAACAAAGAAATTCTTAACCTTAGCAATGTTCCGGAGGACTATATTACAATTCTTTCTGGTTTAGGAAAAGGTTCTCCAAAACATTTGCTAATAGTACCCATTATAGATGAAGCAACTGAATGTACTGGTATAATTGAACTTGCATCTTTTAAACCCTTTAATTCTCAAATGGTAACCTTGATGGAAAAACTTGTTTACTACATTGGAGAACATTTAAAAACTTTTGGATTAAGCGCTCAAAAATAACATGACAGCTCAAAACAAAATATCTGCTGAAAGAATGATCAAAACAGTATCTCTCAAGGTGTATTACGCTGCAGCCTTTGGCTTATTTCTTGTTTTGTGCTCATGGATATTTGAATTCACTTCGCAGGGAATACAATTCTCATTAAATGGTATTATAACAATACATTTAGCAAGTCCAACTCTCTGGATAATTGATCTTTTACCCTTTTTCTTTATTTATATTGTTCATATTCAAGAGAAAAGACATAAAGAAAAGGTAAATTTTCTAGAAAAAGAAATTAAGCAACGCGAAGAGGATACCAATAAGAATGCTCTTTTTGCAAAGACAATCGGCGAAGGGGATTACCATGCCTCTTTTCAAATCAGCGATGAAGATGATATCCTTGGGAAGTCACTGCTTGTTATGCGCGACAACCTTTTGGAAAACAACAAAAAAGAATCTGAACAAAATTGGATAACAACCGGTAAAGATCAAGTAGCACATATCCTAAGAATCCACAACAACCTTGAGGAACTTTCGTACGAAGTTCTAGTTAAACTGATCAAATACATCAACATAATTCAGGGAGCACTATACATCTTTGATGAGGACAAAGAAGTACTCACAAACTTAGCTTCCTATGCATATAATCGGAAAAAGTATATTAAGCAAGAATTCAAAATTGGTCAGGGCTTAATTGGTCAATGTGCATATGAAAAGGATATAATTTACCGTTCCGAAATCCCGGATGATTATGTTTCCATCACCTCAGGAATTCTGGGAGATAAAAAGCCCAAGTGTTTACTTCTGGTTCCGCTTATTACTGATGAGAAACTTCAAGGGGTTATTGAATTTGCCTCTCTTGACGAGCAGATACCCACCCTTACCATTCGTTTCCTTCGCGAAATGGGTGAGATTATTGCGCGCACAATATTCAACCTACGAGTAAACCAAAAAACCGAGAGGTTGCTGCTTGAAGCACAGCAAATGACTCAAGAACTCAAAGAAAATGAGGAAGAATTGCGTCAGAATGCTGAAGAGATGAGGGCTACGCATGAAGAACTTGAAAAATCTAACATAAAACTTGAAGCTAAAATCCAAGAGGTTGAAAATGCGCAAAAAAGGCTTCACTCCCTATTGGAAAATGCTTCGGAGATTATCTCAATCTATAGCAGTAGCCAAAAGTTAACTTATATTAGCCCTTCTGTAACAAAGATTTTAGGGTACACACCCAAGGAAATGATGAGCGGTAAGGATATTGATCGCCTTACCCGCAAAGGTGAGCAAGATCTAAATGAAATGTTTCAAAAGCTCCTTGATGCTCCAAGGATTCCTATAACCATACAGTACACTTTTATGAAAAAGGATGGGACCAAGCTTTTCCTCGAAGTGACAGGGCGTAACTTACTTGATGATATAGCCATAAATGGAATAATTCTAAATTCTCAGGATATTACAGAGCGCAAAAGAGCCGAGAAGGAAGAACGGATGCGCAGCAAAATGCAAGCCCTTTCAGAAAATTCGCCCGATATGATAATGCGGTTAAATACCCTAGGGCAATTCTTCTATGCAAATCCAATGGTAGAACAATATTTGGGCATTCCCATTAAGGAAATCATTAACCAAACCCTTAACTCAATAGAAGTTAACGACATACTGATGGGATTTCTTAAAGAAACCATTAAAACCATAAAAACAACAAAAACGCAAGTAGAAGATGACCTTACTTTTAATACTATGATGGGAGAGACCATAATGCATATCTCTGCCATCCCCGAATTTAACGAGAATGAGTTAGAAACCATACTCTTTGTCGGACACGATATTACCGATGCAAAGCGCATTGAACTTGAGATACAGGATAAAAACAGAAAAATTACCGAGAGTATCAACTACGCACAGCGCATCCAAACCTCAATTCTTCCAAACAATCGTATAATTCGTCAATATCTTCCAAAATCTTTTATATTCTATAAACCACGGGACGTTGTTAGTGGTGACTTTCCATGGTTCTTTGTGAAAGATGATTTTATTTATATTGCGGCAGTTGATTGCACTGGGCACGGAGTTCCTGGGGCATTACTTTCTTTCATTGGATATTTCATACTTAATAATGTTGTTGACCACGATATTACATATAGCTCTTCCAAAATTCTTGATCTGCTTCACTTTGGTGTTCGTAAGACGTTAAAGCAGGATCGTCACGATGCAGATGCTCGTGACGGAATGGATATTGCTCTTTGTAAGATTAGTTTAAAGAAAAAAATACTCCATTATTCAGGTGCACACAGACCTCTTTACCTTCTGAGAAATAAAGAGTTACAGGAGTTCAAGGGAGACAGAAAGGCCATTGGAGGAATCCCGCATCCAAAGAAGGAAGAGAACGATTTCACCAATTACTTAATTGAATTGCAGCATGGTGACAAAATATTCTTCTTCTCTGATGGCATGCCCGATCAAGTTGGTGGAGATGAAAAAAAGAAATATGGTCCAGCTCGTATTCGGGATATAATTATGGAAAACCAAGGCTTGACCATGCCTCAATTTAACGAGCTTTTTGAAAAAGATTTTAATAACTATATGGGTGAAAACAAACAAATTGACGATGTACTACTAATTGGAATTGAATTCTAAGTTGATTTATAAAGGTAAATTAATTAATTTTACGGGCTATGGATAAAAAAAATGTCAAAGGATTTCTTGAGTTTGTGTACGACTTTTACAAGTCGATGAAAGCTCATGAAATTACCCTCGTATACGAGGGAGAGATAACCCATCAGATCACCAAGGCATTTACATCCCTCACCGAATCCAACATGGCAAAGGAAGAGGAATCGAACACCGTTCAAAAAAAGGTGTTTCATGTAATGGTTGAATGCTTACAGAACATTAGCAAACACGCCGATAGCTTTGGATCCGATGACTTCCTATTTGCAGGAAGAGGTATTTTTATGGTAAGCAAAGCTGATGTTGAGTATCATGTTACTACTGGAAATGTGATTGAGAATTCTAAGATTGACGAACTAACCAAGATTCTTGATCACATTAATACCCTCGACAAGGAAGGCTTAAAGGATCTTTACAAAACTCAAATGCGCGAAGGTCGCCTTTCTGAAAAAGGGGGTGCAGGATTAGGGTTCATTGATATTGCAAGGAAAACTGGGCGTAAACTGAATTACCACTTTCTGCCTATCGATGAGGAAACCCATTTCTTCATTCTTACATCAACTATATCCAGAAACGAGTAAACAATAACACTATGGAAACCATTAAGATAATGGGTACTGATGATACCCCAACTGTTATTCTGGATGCAGAAAACGACATTTTCGAGATTTCAGGTCGTTCTCTACCCGAGGATGTTACTGCTTTTTACGACCCTATTCTCAACTGGCTCGATGAATATGCTACCAGCCCTAATCCAAAAACTATTTTTACCTTTAAGTTGGTGTACTTTAATACTGCAAGTTCAAAACTTCTTCTAGATATTCTCATGAAATTTGAGGAAATGCACGAGAATGGCATAGATGTACTAATAAAATGGTACTATCCTGAAGATGATGAGGATATGCAAGAGGCCGGGGAAGAATATGCTGACATTGTGGATGTGCCATTTGAACAGGTTAGTTACACCCTTAATTAGTAATCTTTTTAAGGAGTAAACAATACAACAACTTAAACTATGAGCGAAGAGATTCTCAGGGCTTTAATGCAACTCTTTGCAATAATTGCAAAGCAGGACGAAGGAGTTGAATCCAACGAACGAGAATATGTTGTTAACTTCCTCATGCAACAAGTTAACGATGAGGCCGTTGATGAGTATATTAATCTCTTTGATCAACACGCTGGGCTTAATGATGAAAAAGAAGAAGGAGGTGATGAGGAGAACGGACAACCTAAAAAGGTAAAGCTAACTTCGGTAAAAGACTCCGTAAAAATACTTGGAATATGTAAAAAGATTAACAAAACCCTTACCCAAAAACAAAAAGTTGTTGTTCTTGTTCGACTTTTTGAACTTGTTAATGCCGATAGAAAATTCACCGATCAACGCATGGCCATCATTAATACTGTGGCCGAAGTTTTCAAACTTACCAAGGAAGAATTCACAGATATTGAAAACTTTGTCATCAATAATGAAATCAAGGACCTTGATTATCCAAGCGTTTTAACAATTCATGACAAGGAAGAACATGGGAAACAATGTAAGCATATCCCCACTGAAGCATTAAATGGTTACTTATATATTCTTCAGATAAAAAGCGAGGATCTTTATTTCCTTCGTTATACAGGGAATGAAGAAATTTTCCTAAATGGACTCCCAATAAATAATAAGCGCATTTATCTTTTTGCAAGTGGGAGTTCTATTAAACTCCCGAAGGGTAAACCCATATACTACACCGATGTGGTTGCCCATTATCTTGCCGATTCTACAAGCATTCGAATATCTTATTGCGTCGAAGACTTGGGTTTTAAATTCAAATCAGGAGATATTGGGTTACGAAACATTAATTTTAAGGAGGGACAAGGTAAACTGATTGGCATAATGGGAGCAAGTGGAGCAGGAAAAACCACCCTTCTCAATGTTCTTGCTGGTATTGAAGCTCCCACAACTGGTAAAGTGCTAATAAACGGAGTAGATCTGCATAAAGAAAAAGAAAATCTTGAGGGAGTAATTGGGGTGATTCCTCAAGATGACCTTTTAATTGAAGAACTGACTGTATTTCAAAATCTTTACTATAACGCAAAACTTTGCTTTAAAGACAAATCGGAAGAAGAATTAACCCAACTAGTTCACAAAACTCTTAACAACCTAGGACTTTACGAACGCAAGGATTTGAAGGTTGGGTCTCCAATGAACAAAATGATATCGGGAGGGCAGCGCAAACGTCTTAACATAGCCCTAGAACTTATTCGCGAACCCTCTATTCTTTTTGTTGATGAGCCAACATCTGGATTATCTTCTCGTGATTCCGAAAACGTAATGGACCTTCTAAGGGAACTTACCCTTAAGGGAAAATTAATTTTTGTGGTAATTCATCAACCATCGTCAGACATCTATAAAATGTTTGACAATATGATGATATTGGATACTGGAGGTTACTTGATTTACTATGGAAACCCAGTTGAAGCTGTTATGTATTTCAAACGGATCGATATGCAGATCAACAGCGAACAGGGTGAATGTCCAACCTGTGGTAATGTTAACCCCGAACTCATTTTCAATATTATTGAGGCCAAGGTTGTTGATGAATTCGGCCGCTACACTCCTACCCGAAAGGTATCTCCACCAAAATGGGAAGGCTATTTTAAAGAGAATATTAAACTAAAGGAAATTGCTCACGAAAAGGTTTCACCTCCAAAATCCCTAAATATTCCTTCCCGGCTTAAACAATTCTTTATTTATACTACCCGTGATTTCCTTTCAAAAATAAGCAACACGCAATACATTGTACTTAACTTACTTGAAACACCAATACTAGGATTTGTTCTTGCATATGTTATTAGGTACATTGCAGACCCAAACTCTAACGTTTATGTATTTCGTGAAAACGAAAATATTCCCATTTACATCTTTATGGCGCTTATTGTTGCGCTATTTATTGGTCTAACAGTTAGTGCTGAAGAAATTTTCCGTGATCGAAAAATTCTTAAGCGTGAGGCATTTCTCAACCTTAGCCGAACTTCTTACCTGTTCAGTAAAATAATTATTTTAGTTGTTCTATCTGCAATTCAATGTATAACATTTATTCTAATTGCCAATGGAATTCTTGAGTTAAGAGGGATGAACTTTGAGTATTGGCTGATACTCTTTTCCACTGCTGTTTTTGCAAATTTACTAGGACTAAACATATCTGCTACATTTAATTCTGCAGTAACCATTTATATCGTTATACCTCTGTTGATGATTCCCATGATGGTCCTTTCTGGAGCCATGTTCAGCTTCGAAAAGTTAAATCGAGCCGTGGGTAGTTTTAGTAAAGTTCCTCTTATTGCAGAGTTCATGATAACTAAATGGGGATACGAAGCACTTGTTGTTCATCAATTTAAGGACAATGAGTTCCACAAGCATTTTTACGATATTGAGAAGGTAGAGCGCAATGCAGATTATAAAACCGTTTATTATATACCAGAATTAGAAAAAATTCTTAACGAAAGTATTGAGATTCTCAATAATGGAAACGAAGAGAAAAAAAGTAAACTTATTGAAAACCTCTTGGTTTTAAGAAATTCGCTTTTCAACGAAACGAACTTTATGGCACCTGGCATTCCTTACAGCTATCTCGATAAACTTAATTTAAATGGTTTTGATCACGAGGTTGCATATTCTACCCTCGATTATCTGGAGGAGCTGAAAAAACATTACAATATAATATTTCAAGGAGCTAACCTACGTCGTGACCGTTTAATATCGCATTTGGTTAGTACAAATGCACGATTGTACGAAGCAAAAAGAAGGGCCTTTCACAACGAAAGCATTGCTGATATGGTGATGAAGATTTTTGAAAAGAATAAGATACTTCAATACAAAGGTGAACTCGTTCAACAATATGATCCAATATATCGCGATCCAATACCAAATCATAGATTTGACTTTAGATCACACTTTTTGGCACCAAGAAAGCATTTTTTAGGTAGATACTTTGATACATTTTGGTTCAATGTTTGTTTTATGTGGATCATGTCAGCAATACTTTATATAACATTGTACTATGAAGTTCTGAAAAAAATTATCGAGTTTTTCGGCAAATTAAGTTTTCCTAAATTCAGAAAATAATTTTTTTATATATCTTTACTTTTTAAGTTCTCGAGAATCTGATAAATTAATTAAAAAAATATGCGGAGAAACATATTAATATTCATAGTGTCAATTTTAACTGCTACATCATGCCGTTTCTTTGATTCAAACAGAAACCTTAGCAGGGAGGATTTTGATATTCCTGATGAAATTTTTGAAGACAAACCCCTCGAAGTTGCATCAGAGGTTATTGAAGATATGATCCAGAACGTTTCTTCCCCAGTTGAAATGGCAGCTCTTATTAAAGGATTGAAGATTCCTTTCAACCGTGATTACATAGCAAACACCAAGGAAGCTAACAATCTTAATACCAACTTTCAAAAAGCCATTGGGCTTGGAATCTATGGCGCAGATTTGGGATACATTAACATGTATGAAAGAACATCTTTGGTAATTAACTATATAACTACCATAAAAACCCTAGCTGATGGTATTCAGGTTGGACAATTTTTCGACTTTAATACATTGAGCCGCATTGCAACCAACAGAGAAAACATAGATTCATTAATGCTCATTTCTCAGCAAAGTTTTAATCGCATTGACGGTTATTTGAGGGAAACAAATAGAGCCCAACTTAGCGTTGTGATTATTGCTGGTGTTTGGATTGAAGGACTTTACCTTGCCACTAGGGTTGCCCAAGATGCTAATCATCCCAGAATTGACGAAACAATTGGTGAGCAAAAAGTAATTATGAGTAGCTTAATGCTTCTTCTAAATAACTATAAACGTGATCCAAATGTCGCTAGCCTCATTGCCGATTTTGAGGAAATTCAGTCACTATTTAAAGATGTTAGAATTACCTACGAATATGGAGAACCCATTCCTATTGAGAAGGATGGCGTTTTAACGTTCCAGCAGAACGATACTCAAACCATCATAATGTCAGATGAAACGCTTAAAAACATCATAAAAAAAGTTCAAAGTGTTAGGAATAAACTTTTGCTTGGATAATAATTTTTGAAATTTTTTGAATTATGAAAAATATATGCCTTATTGTTTTATTGTCGCTTATCCTATCTGGGTGGTCAATTAAATCTTTTGCCCAAAGCGAGGATGATCTAATTGAAATTTGCGGAATGATAGCTCAGGATGCTACATTCTTAAAGGATTTTACAATTCGTCTTGATGCTGGCGACCCTCCTCCTACTCAACGATTCTCTGTTATTCTAAAAAAGGGCATTAAATACCGTTTCTCTGTATGCAACTCTAATGATTACGAGGGAAGGGTTGTGCTTCAACTTCTCGACAATAACCGTTTACTTGCTACAACATATGTAGTCGCAAGCGGAAAAGATTATCCATCCATTGACTATGTATGCACAAAAACCGGAGCATATCACCTCTTTTTCAACTTTAAAGAGGGTAAACCTGGACTTGCTGTTGGGCTTCTTTCTCTTGTTGAAACTATGTAGTCTTTTTAGGAAAGAATATTCAATAAAAAAACGAACTGATTACTTAACCAGTTCGTTTTTTTTGCTCCTCATCTAGGACTTGAACCTAGGACCCCCTGATTAACAGTCAGGTGCTCTAACCAACTGAGCTAATGAGGAATTTTTGCGAGTGCAAATATATAACCATAATTAATTATGTCAAAATTTTTACTCGGGATTTTAAAAAATATCTTTTTACAGATACAAAATGAAATAGTCTTCTGTAAAAATAAGGTATTTTTGTCAATAATTTAATAATTGATGAAGATGTTAAAGGTTTTGGGTATTGGTAATGCATTGGTTGACGTAATGACAAGTTTAGAAAATGATGCTTTATTAGCAGAGTTAAACCTTCCCAAGGGAAGCATGCAACTTGTCGATGAAGTC
This sequence comes from uncultured Rikenellaceae bacterium, assembly GCA_964509385.1. GTDB lineage: Bacteria > Bacteroidota > Bacteroidia > Bacteroidales > Tenuifilaceae > MWFE01. Next base: position 24,132 of record CAZDXY010000030.1, on the reverse strand, counting down.
TCAATAGAAAGAGCTTTCTCACAAACAAAGAAGTTAAAGCAAATCTTAGCTTCTGGCGGTAGCGCTGCAAATACAATAAATGGACTTGCAAACCTTGGCATTAAAACATCATTTATTGGAAAGGTTGGAAACGATGAGATGGGTGAGTTTTTTATGTCTGACATGGTAAAAAATGGTATTAACCCAATGCTGCTTAAAGGTGTATCGGGTACTGGTATAGCGTTAGCTCTTGTTTCACCCGATTCTGAAAGGACTTTCGCGGTTAATCTTGGTGCAGCCATTGAAATGGTGCCATCTGATCTAAAGATTGAAATGTTTGAAGGTTTTCATCTTTTTCATATCGAAGGATACCTTGTTCAAAACCATCAACTCATTGAAAAAGCCCTTATGCTTGCCAAAAAAGCAGGGCTCAAAATATCGCTAGACCTAGCAAGCTATAATGTTGTGGAAAACAACAAAATATTTCTTGAAAAAGTGGTTGAGAACTATGTCGATATAATTTTTGCCAACGAAGATGAAGCAAAAGCCTTTACAGGAAAATCGCCTGAGGAATCTTTGAATTACCTTTCAAAAATTGTAGAAATAGCAATTGTAAAAGTTGGTGAAAAAGGTTCTTTTATCAAGAAGGGTGATTTAGTGCATAAAGTTGGTGTAACCAAAGCAAACTGTATTGACACAACTGGAGCAGGCGATCTATATGCATCAGGTTTCCTTTACGGTTTACTTAATGAAATCCCTCTTAATATTTGTGGTGAGATTGGAGCAATTCTTTCAGGTAATGTAATTGAACAAATTGGTCCAAAAATGCCTAAAGAGGTATGGGAAAAACTACGCCAAATGGTTAATGATGCAATAAATGGTAAAAAGTTTACTTGCGTTTAAGAGACGTAAAAACGTTCACACTAGAATAAAAATTATAGTAAATCTCCGTTGATCCAGAATCGCCAGGGAATTTTTGACCAATAAGAACCTGAGTAATCGATGCCAATTCTAGGCCCTTTTTTTATTTCTGCATTAATATCATTGTCTTCAATCCAAATACGTCTCGATCTGGTTAAATCCTCTCCATAAAAGGATTTGTCAATCATCAAACTCTGTGACACACGTCCAGGTCCGCTATACTTATCAATACCCCTGATTAGAACCGCCTGAGGATGATTCTTTTCACCGGTAACTATATTAAGCATCCAATGAATACCATATATAAGGTATACATAGACTAATCCTCCCTGCTCATACATAACCCTGTTCCTGTCTGTTTTGCCCTTACTTGCATGGCACGCTAGGTCTTCCTCCCCTCGGTATGCCTCAACCTCATTAATTATATATTTAAGGTTGCTTGAACCATTTTTTCGAATAATATACTTACCCAGTAAACTGGGGGCAACTTCCAGAACATCTCTGCAAAAATATTCTTTTGGTAACTTATTCCCTGACATTTTCATATACAATATTGCTCTTTTTTTCTCTTCCAAAAAAGAATAAACTATAGAACAATGAAGCGAGAGAAACACCTATATGAGTTTCCAATGTGTCCTCGTTGAGCATGGAAAGGGTTATTATTAACATAAAGGTAATTGATATCAACTCCGTATACTTTTTTTCAATAATAAAGGGGGAAAACCATCCAATAAGAAAAACAAAAAAACCAAAAAGACCTAGCGAAACCCATTGTGTGAGAAATTGATTGTGAGATAAAAACCAATAACTAGGTTTTAAGTTTGGTTCATTCTTTTCATAGTAATCATTGAAAGATTTTGTTAAATCGCCTGTACCTACTCCAACCCAAAAATTTTGTTTTATGATATAAACAGCAGCTCTGATGTAGACCATTCTCTGTATCAAAGGGCTTCCACTAATTTTTCTAAACATATTATATTGGTCTATTTCCCAGAATAATTGGTAAAGCCTAGGGTATAAACCAAATTTATGTTCTCTGAAAATAACGCTTGTGGCCCCAGATTCTATAAGTTGGATATCTACTTCGTCAAGTTTCGAAATTCCAAGTGAATCCTTGGGAAGTCCCTTTGATGTTAAGTAACGGATAAGGGTAAGTCTCAATGTTTGTCCCATTTTATCCTTTCCCAAATAAGGAAGGTTACTTATTCTATTCCACTGCTCTTCTAATTCAATATAGCTTAAATTAATCCAAACTAGATAGCCATTTTCATACTGTTGGTTTTCGATTATATGATAGTACTTATTTCCATTAACCGTATGTGTGGGCAGAGAATCAGTTTGAATCTCATTCCTTGTAAAAAATTTATTTGCCTTATCAAAAATATAGTAAGTAAGAATAATTGTAAAAGCAAACATTAGTGTTGTTATTATAATCCTAAAGTGAGTTTTTTTATATCTAAACAAGAGGTAAATAGTCAGTATTAGGATTGTTAAAAAAAATATTATAATCCCTGTCAACGATTGAAGAATAAAAAGGAAGAAAGCCAACCATAATGCATTACCAAAAAAGAATAGTTTTTTATTGGTTTTAATAAATTCAGGAAATCTAAACCCATAATATAATGATAAAAACAGGGCAAGGTTGACCATTAATCCCAATCGAATATGTGAAATGAAGGGGGATATTTCCCTTACGTTGCTACCTCCGTTTATGTAGTTACCAAAAAATAAGTAAACACTATAAAAAGATGAAACTGTTACTGCAACGCAAAAAGAAAGAATAATGTAGAAAAACTCTTTTTCAGATGTAGGCTTTGAAGTGGCTATAACAATTGGAATTATTAGTAAAGGTATTTTTTGTTGAAGTTCTCTAATTCCGCTGTGAAGATCTTCAGTATATAGCATTCCGAATAATAAAAATAGGTAAATGAGTAAAAACAGGAATAATGAAATATTGCTTTTTAATCGATTTATTTTACTATGCCAATCTCCTTCTAAAACCCAATTTATGCTAAATGCAATTAAGCCAATGCTAAGAGTAAACCTAGAAAAAGGAAGACTACAAAAGGCAATACCCAATGTAAAAAGAAAAAGATATCTGTGGATTAAAGGTGATAAAAGCGAGCCCATGATAAACATTTAATGCACCAAAGTTAAAAAAACCAATAACTAAAAAACATAAGCATATTTTATTGGTCAACATTTTTTTAAATTTATTTATTGTTTTCTTGTAGTTTAAATTAATAGCTGTATTTTTGCATCCCGCTTATTATATCAGTTTGGATCACGGAATATTAACAGGTATTAACTTAAACAGAGGAATTTAAACGTGGACACGCTAAGTTACAAAACAGTATCAGCCAATGATGCAACCGTAAGTAAGGAATGGTTACTGGTTGATGCAAACAATGAAGTGCTTGGGCGTTTGGCCAGCAAAGTTGCGAAACTATTGCGAGGTAAGCACAAACCTAATTTCACCCCACACGTCGATTGTGGAGATAATGTAATTGTTATTAATGCTGAAAAGGTTCGTTTAACCGGTAAAAAACTAACCGATAAACTTTATGTTCATTATACTGGCTACCCAGGGGGGCAACGCTTTGAAACCCCAAAAGATTGGTTAAAACGTAAACCTATTTCTGTAATTGAGCATGCTGTAAAGGGAATGCTGCCAAAAAATCGCTTAGGCTCAAAAATTTACGGGAACCTTTACGTTTACGCAGGCCCAGGACACAAGCACGAAGCACAAAAACCAAAAGAAATTAATTTAAACTCAATTAAATAATCGTTATGCAGGTATTCAACGCAACGGGTAGAAGAAAAAGCGCTGTAGCCCGAGTTTACCTTCAGGAAGGAAAAGGAAACATAGCTATCAACGGGAAAGACATCAAGGATTATTTCCCATCTGAGCTTATGCAGTATGTTGTTAAACAACCACTAGAGGTTTTAAACCTAATTGGAAACTATGATATCAAGGCAAATCTTGATGGTGGAGGTGTAAAAGGACAAGCAGAAGCTTTACGTCTCGGGATAGCCCGTGCTTTGGTTGAACTTAACCCAGAACACAAATCAGTCCTTAGGTCAAACGGTTTCATGACTCGCGATCCAAGAGAGGTTGAACGCAAAAAACCTGGTCGTCCCAAGGCAAGGAAGAGATTCCAATTCAGTAAACGTTAATCCATTTATGTATTGGCAAACAGCTCTTGCTGTAAATTGCTCGGACTTTCAACTACTGAAACTACCCAGCAATTGCCATCATTTTAACTATTAATAACTATAAAAATGCCAAGAACAGATTTCAAAGAATTACTAGACGCTGGCGTTCACTTTGGACACTTAAAGCGCAAGTGGAACCCTAAAATGGCACCATATATATTTATGGAACGCAACGGGATTCACATAATCGATTTACAAAAAACATCAGTAAAGATTGATGAGGCAGCCAATGCAATGAAGCAAATTGCCAAATCAGGACGAAAAGTTCTCTTTGTTGCCACCAAAAAACAGGCTAAAGAGATTGTTGCTGAACGTGTAAAGCAAATTAACATGCCGTATGTAACCGAACGTTGGCCTGGTGGAATGCTAACCAACTTTCCAACCATTAGGAAGGCTGTTAAAAAAATGACTACCATCGACAAAATGTTCTCTGAGGGAACGTTTACCAATCTCTCGAAGCGAGAAAAACTTCAAATAACTCGTCAAAGGGCAAAATTGGAAAAAACCCTTGGCTCCATTGCCGATCTAAACCGCTTGCCAGCAGCACTTTTCGTTGTTGACGTTCAAAAGGAATATATTGCCGTTCGCGAAGCCAAGAAGTTGAACATTCCTGTATTCGCAATGGTTGATACCTGTTGCGATCCAACCCTTATTGATTTTGTAATACCAGCCAATGATGATGCTGCTAAATCAATTTTTCTAATTGTTGATGTAATGTGCAAGGCAATTCAGGAAGGCGTTGAAGAGAGGAAAATAGAGAAGGATAAAGAACCTGTTGATAGGGATGAAGACACGGAAGGCGAAGAAAGGCCTACCCGCACAAGGGCGAGAAAATCTGCAAGAGCAAAAAAATTTGCAGATTCAAATAAGGAGGAGCAACCTGAAAATGCTGAAAAACCCAAAACAGCAAAATCAAAAGTGATAAAAAAAGCCGCTCCCAAAAAAGATGATGCAACGTCAGAGGTCGGGGCAAATGAATAGTATAGTTTTAACATATTAAATATCAATAAAATGTCTGAAGTAAAAACAGCCGATATTGTTAAGCTCAGAAAACTAACGGGTGCTGGCATGATGGACTGCAAAAATGCACTTGCAGAGTCTAATGGCGATATCGAAAAAGCAGTGGAGTTGATCCGTGAACGTGGTAAAGCTATTGCTAACAAGCGTTCCGATCGTGAAGCGGGAGAAGGCGCAGCGATTGCTAAAAGCAATGCAAATGGAACAAAAGGAGCCATAGTGGTTCTTAACTGTGAAACCGACTTTGTTGCAAAAAATCAAGATTTTATTGGGCTTGCCACTAAAATATTGGATATTGCACTAGAGAGTGAGCCTGCAGATCTCGATTCGTTGAAATCACTTGAAATTGACAGACGCAAAATCGCAGATATTGTTATGGATCAATCTGGTATTACAGGAGAAAAGTTTGAGCTATCATACTACGATAAAATTCAAGCGGAAAAAGTTGTTCCTTACATCCATCCCGGCAATAAATTGGCAAGCATAGTTGGATTTAACACAAGTAATGTTTCGGAACAAGTCGGAAAGGATATTGCTATGCAGGTTGCTGCAATGAATCCGGTATCTATTGATGTTGGGGATGTGCCTGAAAAAATTCGTAAGCAAGAGTTCGAAATTGGTCGTGAACAAGCTCGTCTTGAGGGCAAACCTGAAAACATGCTTGACAAAATAGCTGAAGGTAAACTCAATAAATTTTTCAAGGAAAGCACACTGATGAATCAAGAATTCATCAAGGATAGTAAAATGACAATCAAGCAATACCTGCAAACTATTGATAAAAACCTTAAAGTCGTTGGTTTTAAAAGGGTTTCGCTTAATGTATAAATAAAAAATTCTTTCTTTATATAAAGCTATCAGCCATGCTGGTAGCTTTTTTTATTAAAACTAGGTTTGAAATTTTATATATGGGAACGTAAGAACAATTCATTTTCTTATTTTTACAATAAAAAATTAGCCCCAATGAAAAAATATCAACGAGTACTCCTTAAGCTTAGCGGTGAAGCCTTAATGGGTAATGATGCCTATGGAATAAATACTGACATATTAAATAGTTATGCCGAACAGGTTTGGGATGTTGCAAACCAAGGTGTGGAAGTTGGAATTGTGATTGGAGGAGGAAATATATTCAGAGGTTTAAGCGGTTTAAACAAAGGCTTTGATAGAGTTAAAGGAGATCAGATGGGTATGTTGGCAACTGTTATTAATAGCCTAGCATTACAAAGTGCCATTGAGAATGCAGGAGGGTTGGCAAAGGTTTTCACTGCCACAAAAATGGAACCCGTCGGTGAACTTTACACAAAATTTAAAGTTTTTGATGCTTTCAAAAAGGGTTATGTTTCAATCATCGCAGGTGGCACGGGCAATCCTTTCTTCACAACTGATACTGCCTCTGCCTTGAGAGCGGTGGAAATTGAAGCAGATGTTCTTTTGAAGGGAACCCGTGTTGATGGAGTTTACTCTGCTGATCCTGAGAAAGATCCCCGCGCAAAGAAATTTAATACAATTTCTTTTAGTGAGGCCTACGATAAAAAGTTAAAAATTATGGATCTTACTGCATTTACAATGTGCAGCGAAAACGGCATGCCCATTATTGTTTTTGATATGAATACACATGGCAACCTAAAACGTGTGGTTTTTGGAGAGAATATTGGAACTTTGGTTAAAAAATAGATATTTTTATGCTCAAAATACTTTTAAAGTCATGAAAGAAGAAGCCGATTTTGTTATAGAAGAATCCAGAGAACGCATGAGCAAAGCCATTGAACATCTGGAAAATGAACTTCGTGTTATTAGGGCTGGTAAAGCAAACCCATCGATGCTTTCAAGTGTCATGGTTGACTATTATGGCACCCTAACCCCTCTTCAGCAAATTTCGAGCGTTGGTACACCCGATGCCAGAACAATTACCATTCAACCCTGGGAAAAGAACATGATTACCCCAATTGAAAAAGCCATTATGGCTGCAAATCTAGGGTTTAACCCACAGAACAATGGTGAGATGATTAGGGTTGCTGTTCCACCGCTAACCGAAGAGAGACGAAAGCAATTGGTAAAACAGGTGAAAAACGAAGGTGAAAGTGCAAGGGTAAGCATCAGAAATGCCCGTCGAGATGCCAACGAGGAAATAAAAAAATTACAAAAAAATGGTCTCGCTGAAGACCTTGCCAAGGATTCTGAAACTGAAGTGCAAAAACTAACAGACAATTTCAGCAAAAAAGTAGAAGAATTGCTGGTAAAAAAAGAACAGGAAATCCTAACAGTTTAAGTAAACCATATTACAAACCGATCAAATTTATTAAACTCTTAAGGAAACGCGTTTCTGAACAACTACTAAGATCAATCACGAGGAACTTAAAAATAAGTGCAAAAAGTTCTGATTATTACCTACTACTGGCCTCCAACTGGAGGAAGTGGTGTACAACGTTGGCTTAAATTTACCAAGTATTTGCGTGAATTTGGATGGGAGCCAATTATATATACACCTCAGAATCCTGAAGTTGCAGTAACTGATGATTCTCTTCAAAAGGATATTCCCAAAAATCTTACAGTAATCCGTCGAAAAGTTCTTGAACCTTACCGTTTCTTCAGATTTATTAATCGACGAAAAACCAATATGGGGGTTGGATTTACATCATCTGAGAACTATCCATCATCATTGGTATCATGGCTATCAATATGGATAAGGGGTAATCTGTTTATTCCCGATCCCAGGATTCTGTGGGTTAAACCTTCCATTCGATTCCTTAAGAAATATATTCAGGATAATCATATTGACGTTATAGTAACAACAGGACCTCCCCATAGCATGCATCTTATAGGACTTGGGTTAAGAGAAAAATTAAACATTAAGTGGATTGCCGATTTCAGAGATCCCTGGACAAAAATCGATTTTATTAATAGCTTAAAGCTAAATCGACATTCCTTCAGGAAACACATTCAGCTTGAGAAAAATGTTGTTGAATCATCGGATTTGGTTGTTGTAGTATCACCTCAAATGAAAAAAGACTTTGAGAGCTACCAATGCAACTGGATTGAGGTAATAACCAATGGTTTTGATGAGGATGACATTCCTAAGAATACTCAAGGCCATGACTCTTTGTTCACCATAACCCATGTTGGGTCTATCCCTCCAAATCGAAATTGCCCTGCATTATGGCAAGCCCTTAAATCTATGGTAGATTCTGATCAAGAGTTTGCCTCAAAGCTTTCCATTCAGCTTTTGGGAAGCGTCGATTCATCAGTTATTGCTGATATTGAATCTAATGGTCTTAAAAAACACTTCAAAAATTTTGGTTACGTGGTTCATGATGAAGGGATAAGGATAATGCAACGCTCGCAAATACTGCTTCTATTGGTCAACAATAGTCCAAATGCCACGGGAATCCTAACCGGAAAGGTTTTTGAGTATCTAGCAGCCCAGCGTCCCATAATGGCTATCGCACCAAAAGGAGGTGATTTGGATATTTTATTGTCAAAAACTGCATCAGGACTAGTTGCATCCTGCGAAAACAAAGAAGCAATTAAGGAGAACCTAAAATGGTTTTGGTATCAGTATAAACTCTCTTTACCTTACAACCCTCCACAGGAAATTTATGACTATTCAAGAAAAAACTTAACTAAAGAATTGGCTTGCCTTCTAAATAATTTGATTAAATAATTAGGCTTTGCTTTAGTTAATCATACATTTCATCATATTTTCATTAACTTTGCATTAATTCAATGTCCTTTTAATGAAGATTTTAACCATTGTAGGTGCCCGACCTCAGTTTATCAAAGTGGCTGCTGTTAGCCGGCAGTTGGAAGTGCATGGCCTTAAAGAAATTATCGTTCATACAGGACAGCATTTCGACCAAAATATGTCGAAGATTTTTTTTGATGAAATGGATATTCCCAAACCCCATTATAATCTTGAAATCCATAGCTTAAACCATGGAGCTATGACTGGTCGAATGCTTGAAGGCATAGAAAGTACTATCAACTTGGAAAAACCCGACCTAGTAATGGTTTACGGTGATACTAACTCCACTTTAGCCGGTGCTTTGGCTGCAAAGAAATTGCATATTCCGGTAGCTCATGTTGAAGCAGGGTTACGATCATATAATATGGAAATGCCCGAGGAGATAAATCGAATCCTGACCGATAGAATTTCCAACCACCTCTTCTGCCCCACTCAAAGATCACTACAAAATCTTATCGACGAGAGTTTCAATCATTTCGATTGTCACATTGAAAAAACTGGTGATGTAATGCAGGATGCTGCTATTTATTATGGAGCACACTCAGCAGAAAAATCCGATATTATAAAAACGCTTAACATTAAATCGCCCTTAGTGGTTGCAACCTTTCATCGACAGGAAAATACAGATTATCATAATAATCTAAGAGGAATTGTTGAAGCCCTTAATGAGATTCATAAAGAGATGGAAGTGGTTGTTCCGCTCCACCCAAGGACAAAAGGAATAATCAATTCGCTGGGCATAAAGATGAACTTTACGGAAATTGAACCAGTTGGCTACTTTGACATGATAGAATTACTGAAGAACTGTTCTTTAGTTATTACAGATAGCGGGGGACTTCAAAAAGAAGCTTTTTTCTTTGAGAAGTGTTGCGTTACCATGCGTAAAGAAACCGAATGGGTTGAGTTAGTGGAGAATGGTTTTAATATGCTAGCCAATGCAGATAAAGAAAGTATTTATCGAGCATGGACTTTTATGATCAAACAAAAACCATTCTTCAATGTTGATTTATATGGAAAAGGTCAAGCATCCGGGAGAATTGCCTCTTACATTAAATCATTAAAATAGGTTTTTCTTTAAATAAGTCTATATAATCAATAAAGAACAATTATGATTCGAAAATTTGCGGGAGAAAAATGGAACGATCTAGACCTAGTGAGCAGGAAGGGTGTGCGATATGCCATTTCGAATTTTGGTCGTTTTGTCAGCTATACAGATAGATTTGAGGAAGGAATATTGCTTAAATGTGGAACAAATAAAGGCTATAAAATTCATAGGGTAATTATTACTCTAGATGAAAAGACTGTTAGAAAAGGATTATATATTCATAAACTGGTTGCTGAAAATTTTTTACCCGAACCTCAAGATGAAAAAACTGCTGTAATTCATATCGATTTTAATAAGTCAAATAATCACTATAAAAACCTTCGATGGGTTAACAAAGAGGAATTGGATTCACACCAGAGGAAAAATCCGGGGCTAAAAGAGCAAATTAAACGATTACACGAGCACAATAAAAAATCGGAGAACGGCTATAAACTTACCGAGGCAAAGGTTAAAATTCTGAAGCGCAAACTCCTTGATCCAAACCGAAGAACAAGAATAAAAATGCTTGCACGTCAATTTGGGGTGAGCGAGATGCAACTATACCGTATTAAAATTGGCGAAAATTGGGGGCATGTTAAAGTTGATAAAATGAAACCCTAACATTTTATGTATCTAACTACCGAGAACATACTTTTAATAGGGTCAATACTACTTTTTTTTTCCATTCTTGCCGGAAAAACATCCTATAAATTTGGTGTTCCAACTTTAATATTCTTTCTTTTCATTGGCATGCTTGCTGGCTCTGAGGGCATTGGGGGCATCAATTTTAACGAGCCAAAAATAGCACAGTTTATTGGCATTGTTGCGCTAAACTTCATCCTTTTCTCAGGAGGTTTCGATACAAACTGGCAAACAACGAAGCCTGTTCTATGGAAAGGGTTCTCTCTATCAACGTTGGGTGTTTTGATTACAGCCGTATCCGTAGGATTATTTGTTTGGGCTATAACTGATTTTTCAATTTATGAGGGACTCCTTTTGGGATCCATTGTATCCTCAACTGATGCTACAGCCGTATTCTCCATTCTTCGTTCAAAAAAGATTGCTCTTAAGAGCAATCTAAGACCTATTCTTGAATTTGAAAGCGGGAGTAATGATCCCATGGCTTACTTTCTAACCATTGCATTTACTGGCTTGGTAATCAATCAAGATGCTAAGTTAATATCCATTATTCCACTATTCTTCCAGCAGATAATTATTGGTGGTTTACTTGGATTAGGATTTGGAATACTTTGCAAATACATAATCAATAAAATCAAACTTGATTTTGACGGTCTGTATCCAGTTTTAGTTATTACTTTAATGTTTTTCTCATTTTCTGTCACTGATTTTATTGGAGGCAATGGTTTTTTGGCAGTGTATATTTGTGCTATTTACCTTGGTAACCATGAACTAATCCATAAAAAAACTATTATAAAAGTATTTGAAGGTTTTGCATGGTTAATGGAGATCGTACTATTTCTCACTTTAGGACTTCTTGTTTTCCCAAAAAAGATAATTCCTGTAATGGGAATTGGGTTGATTATTTCCATTTTTTTGATTCTAATTGCCCGTCCATTAAGCGTTTTTATTAGTTTGGCTTTCTTTCGAATAAAAAACAGAAGCAGACTATTCATTTCGTGGGTTGGCCTACGTGGTGCAGTCCCAATTGTTTTTGCAACTTTCCCATTGCTTGCCGGTGCAGAAAAATCGCATATAATATTTAACATAGTATTCTTTATCTCACTAACCTCCCTTATTATTCAGGGAACTAGTTTAGGCTATGTATCAAAGCTTCTCAGCGTAGCCCTACCCGAAAAACTTAAGCCAAAAACAAGAACAGAAATTGAACTTTCCGATGAAGTAAAAGCAGAACTTACGGAGATCAAACTCCCGTCAGATTGCAGTTCAGTTGGGAAACAGGTATTCCAGCTAAACTTTCCTCAAAAAACATTGATAGCGATGATTAAAAGGGGTGATAAATACATTACCCCGTGTGGTTCAACTGTTTTAGAACCTGAGGACAAACTATTGATTCTATCGGAGAACAAAGAGAAGCTAGATAAAATTTATGAGTGTCTTGATATTACTGAGGGGATAGACTAAATGTTTATTTATTGTACCAAAAGAAAACCCCTTTGCCATTTATGGCTTGTTAGCAAAGGGGTTACATTTTTTTTATAATGAATAACTCTACATTCCGTACATGTCTATTATCTCCTGCTTGGTTTTTCCTAGGATATTGTACTTCTGGCCAACTTTTTTAAATGCCTCAAGTGCTTTTTCAAGATGATGCATCTCGTGACCAGCGGAAATTTGGGTACGGATACGTGCCTGTCCCTGAGGAACAACTGGGAAGAAGAACCCGATTGCATAGATACCCTCTTGGTAAAGATCCTTTGAGAAATCCTGTGATAACTTGGCGTTAAAAAGCATAACGGGTACTATGGGTGTATCTCCTTCTTTAAGAATAAAACCAGCATCAAGCAGCCCCTTTCGCCAGAACTCTGTGTTCTTCTCAAGCTTATCGCGCCTTTCTGTAGATGCAGAAAGTATTTCAAGTACTTTAATAACGCCAGCAACAATTGGCGGTGCAATGGTATTTGAGAAAAGGTAAGGGCGCCCCTTCTGACGGCACATCTCAACAAGTTCCTTTCTCCCCGAAACACATCCTCCAGATGCGCCACCAAGGGCTTTCCCAAAGGTAGTAGTAATGATGTCAATCTTTCCCATCACTCCACAATGTTCGTGAGTGCCTCTACCTGTTTTGCCAATGAATCCTGACGAATGCGAATCGTCAACGAAAAGAAGAGCATCGTACTTTTCGCATAATTTCACCATCTCGTCAAGTTTAGCGGTATCGCCATCCATGGAGAAAACACCATCAGTGATCACAACCTTAAGCCGTCGGTTGTTGTGTAACTGCAACTTGCTCTCCAGATGTTCCATATCGGAATGCTTAAAAGTATCGTGCATGGCACTGCAAAGACGAATACCATCGATTATGGATGCATGAACCAATCGGTCAGAAATCATTACATCGTCCTTGGTGAGAATAGCCTCAAATACACCCGCATTGGCATCCATGCAAGAGGGGAAAAGGATAGTATCCTCGGTACCGAGGAACTCTGTTACCATTTGCTCAAGCTTTTTGTGGATGTTCTGGGTTCCGCAAATAAATCTTACTGACGACATGCCATAGCCATGTGAGTCAAGTCCTGCATGGGCTGCCTTAACTACTTCGGGATGACTTGATAAGCCCAAATAGTTGTTTGCACAAATATTGATTACTTTCTTTAGCGTTGATCCTGTTGGAAACTCAACTTCAATGTCAGCCGCTTGAGCAGAATGTATAAATCGTTCCTGCTTAAACAGCCCAGCATCTTTTAGCCCAGAGAGTGTTTCTGTGAATATAGCTCTTGATTTATCTGAATATGCCATGGTTTACTTGTTTAAGAATTTATTCACCAAGTTGCAGATTTTATTCACCGAGTCAAAAGCTTCTGGTGTAGCCTCTTCGTCGGGCAGTGAGATGTTGTACTTATTCTCAAGGAATCGCTTAAGCGACACCATGGAGAATGAATCGACAATACCGCCAGAAATTAAAGGGGTATCAAACCCAATCTCAGAATCGTCCTCAACATACTCTGCTATAACATACTCTCTAACTATTTCTTTCATGTTTTCCATAAAGCAATTCTCCATTTTAAGTTTAAAATATTCTATTGTATCAATAAATCTTTCAATTATCTAATCGTCCTCTAGGGTTGAAACATCACCTATTTCAAGGCCCCACTCCTTTGCATGAAGGATACGTCTCATAATTTTACCACTTCGTGTTTTGGGAAGCGAATCAACAAACTCGATTTCCTGAGGCATGGCAAGAGGGGAGAGCTTTTTACGAACAAAGTTCATTATTTCCAGATCTAACTCCTTGCTTCCCACAAAACCAGGCTTAAGGGTAACAAAAGCCTTCACAACCTCCATGTTTACGAAATCGGGTTTTGCCACTACGGCCGACTCGGCCACAGCGGGATGTTCAAGCAATGCAGACTCAACCTCAAATGGACTAACCAAGTGTCCTCCTGTATTGATCACATCGTCGTCGCGCCCAACAAACCAAAAATACCCTTCGTTATCTATGCTTGAACGATCACCGGGAAGGTACCAGCCGTTTTTAAATTTATTCTTAAAAGTTTCCTCGTTGTTCCAATAGGTACGCATCATTGCTGGCCATCCGGGCTCTAAAGCGATTAAGCCAATTTTTCCTGGTTCAGCTATCGGTTCATAGGTCTCAGTATCGATTACAGTAGCAGTAATGCCTGGGAATGGTTTACCCATGGATCCTGGTTTAATTTTCATTCCGGGATAGTTGGTAATCACCATTGAGCCTGTTTCCGTTTGCCAATAGGTATCGAGGAAAGGTTTCCCGAAAACCTTTTCGGACCAAATAACCGCTTCGGAATTCAACGGTTCTCCCACCGATGCAAGGTGGCGAAGTGATGAAAGGTCGTATTTTTTTATCACCTCATCGCCTGCTTTCATCAGCGAACGAATTGCAGTGGGTGCAGAGTACCATACTGTTACTCGATGCTTTTCCATAAAACGATACCAAGCCTCCGCAGAGAAACCAGCATCAAGAACGCATTGAGTAACCCCATTGCTGAAAGCACCAATAATTCCATAGGATGTACCTGTAACCCATCCGGGATCAGCAGTGCACCAATATATATCGTTATCGTGTAAGTCAAGCACCCACTTGGCAGTGAGGTATTGCGATATAAGTGAATAGTGAACATGCTTTACACCTTTGGGCTGACCTGTTGTTCCTGAAGTATAGTGTAGAACAGATGGTGATTCTGCTTTTGTTGGGTAAATATCAAACTTATCAACCCTGGGTAATTTCTCCAAATCCATTGCCATTTCTTTGGGTCCAAGTGGTTTTGATGGGTCATGATCGACAATAATTATATGTTCTAGGTAAGGCATCTTATCCAAAATCTTTCTAACCTTTGGGGCATGCTTCTTCTGAGTAATAATGGCTTTTGTTTTTGCATTATCCAATCGAATAAAGAGTGACTCATCGCCAAAAGCGGAGAATAACGGTTGGGCTATGGCACCTGTTTTTAGTATTCCAAGAAAACCCAGGTAAAGTTCAGGTATCTTATCCATAAAAAGGCATACTCTATCCTCGGGCTTTACTCCAATATTCCTAAGATACTGACCAATGGTATTGGTAACCAATCGGATGTCGTTATAGGTATAGCTTTTTTGTGCCCCTCCAAGACCTTCCCATATAAGGGCGGTTTTATTGGCTTTACCCATCTCGCAAATGCGATCGGTACAGTACCAGCCTATGTTAATAATGTTGCCGGGTTGGTAGTCTAGTTCTTTTTCAGCAATGCTCCAGTCGAAGTTTTTAATGCGTTCGTCGTATGATCCAATGTGCGACATAAATAAAATTGTTTTAGGTTACCATTTTATCGAATTAGTGTATAAATTCTAAAAAAATACTCTGCCTGAAATTAAAATTATTATCTAATTTTAACCCTCCGCTTTCTATTCAAGTACAACCATTGCCGTGGCAAAATCTTTTAAGTGTGCTAAAGATACAAGAATTTTTGAAATCCCCTTTTCAGTTGAAAAATCTTTCGCTTTTGAATACAAAACCATAATGGGTTTGCCATTTTCATCATTGATTATCTCGATATCTGTAAAGCGAATTCCAAACTGCCAGCCTATTCCAAGCGCTTTCATAAAGGCCTCCTTGGCAGCAAAGCGTGCAGTATAATGCTGATACTTGTTAACTTTCGATTCGCAGTAATCAATTTCCTTAGGAGTGAAAATTTCATTCCGTAAACCAAGGTCGTTAATGAGTGACTTACGAACCCTGCCAACATCCATAATATCTGTTCCGATTCCGAATATCAAATTGCTCCTAGTTTTTTGCCAACCTTTGTGAACTTTTCAATGGCAAATTCAACCTGATCCTTGCTGTGTGCAGCACTAAGTTGAACTCTTATTCTTGACTTCCCTCTTGGAACTACCGGGAAGTAAAAGCCAATTACATATACACCTTCATCGAGAAGTGCATTGGCAAAATCCTGTGATAGTTTGGCATCGTTTGGAAGGTGACCAAAAAGCACCGGGACAATAGAATGTACACCAGGAACAATTGAAAAGCCTGCTTCTGTCATTCCCTTTCTGAAAAGTTGAGTGTTCTGGTACAGTTTATCGCGAAGCTCTGTAGTTTCGGAAAGCAGATTAATTACTTCCAATGTTGCACCAGCAATGGAAGGTGCAAGTGAGTTGGAGAAAAGGTATGGACGCGAGCGTTGCCTAAGGATATCAACAATTTCTTGCCTTGCAGAAATACATCCACCTGATGCCCCACCAAGCGCCTTACCGAATGTTGTAGATATGATGTCAACTCTTCCCATGGCATTGCAGTATTCGTGGGTTCCACGACCAGTTTTACCCACAAAACCTGTTGCATGAGAATCATCCACCATAACCAGTGCATCATACTTTTCGGCTAAATCACAAATTTTATCAACCTGAGCAATGGTTCCATCCATTGAAAACACCCCATCGGTTACAATGAGTTTATATCGAGCGGCACAAGCATCCTGAAGAACCTCTTCAAGGTCCTCCATATCGTTGTTCTTATATCGAAATCGAGTTGCTTTGCATAACCTTATGCCATCGATAATAGAAGCATGATTTAATTCGTCTGAAATAATCGCATCCTGCTCTCCTAAAATTGCTTCGAAAACTCCACCATTAGCATCGTAAGCTGAGGAGTATAGGATAGTGTCATCCATTCCCAAAAACTCACTCATTCTTCTCTCTAGATCCTTGTGGACTTTCTGAGTTCCGCAGATAAAACGAACTGAGGACATTCCAAAACCATAGCGAAAAAAAGTATAATTTGAGGCAGCCATCACTCTTGGGTCAGACGATAATCCCAAATAGTTATTGGCACAAAAATTTAGCACCTTTCTACCATTTGTCTCTATCTCAACCCCCTGAGGTGTAGTTATGATGCGTTCGGTTTTGTAAAGCCCATCCTCACTCAATTTTTGGAGCTGCTGTTGCAAATCCTCTTTGATACTTCCGTACATATTGTCTGGTTTATAATATTTTAAATTAAAGAATTTTCAAAGGTAAAGTTTTTTTCAAAACCATCTTTTCCTTCATATCCTATAAAAAATATGAGAATAATATTACTTTATGTATGTCATTTGAACATTCGCAAAATAAAAGCCTATTTATCAATTTAAAAAATTAAAATAAAGTATGCGAATGGATTTGTTTTTTGTTTTTATATTGTTATATTCGCACTTTACGAACAATTAATTAACCTCCGCTATTATGCCCTACCGTCGCCTACCCAACACCGATAGCGCCCGTTTAAGGGCGTTAAAATCAGCAGCAAAAAAAGGCAAAGAACTACCTCCTTTTAAATTGGCCTTTTCGCAAAGCACCTATGCAAAGATTGAACTTTTCATCAATAGCTTTGAAAAGGCAATGGCAAATTACAAAGCTGCTTATAATAACCAGGTAGAAAGAAATAGAGAATACCAAGCAGTTTACAAAAAAGCCAGATTGTACCTATCGCATTTTATTCAGGTTCTCAATATGGCTATTTCTCGGGGGGAACTTCCCGAAAAAGTTAGAGAGACCTACGGGATGGATATTGATGAACGAAAATTACCCTCTCTTAATGTTGATAAAGATTTGGTTGATTGGGGCAAAAAGATTATTGCTGGTGAAACCGAACGGATTAGCAAGGGACAACCACCTATAACTAATCCCACAATTGCAGTGGTTAAGGTTCGTTATGAAAATTTTGTGGATTCATATAACCACCAAAGAATACTTCAACAAAACACTCAAAGAGCACAAAACGAGTTGGATGGTCTGCGAAAAAAAGCAGATGATATTATTTTAAGTGCGTGGAATGAGGTTGAGGATACCTACAAGGACTTACCCGATCATGAACGCCGCGAGCGTGCAAAAGAGTATGGGCTTGTTTATGTTTACCGTAAGAACGAAATAAAAGGATTGCAGATGCTTGAAAGGGAGTTTGCAGATTTTATTCAGAAGTAATTGAACCCCTCCAAATAAGCCAAAGCAGTAAACTGGATATAAAAATACTGGCAACCCCTAGTTGCCAGAACTCCGTTAATCCTCCAAGTGTTTCAGATTCGGCTGGGATTATTCCCTTTCCAATAATGTAATATGCAAAAGTTGCCAATCCGTTATTGACAAAATGAACAATAATTGGAACCCATATGCTTCGGGTCCAGACATAAAGATATCCAAATATCATCCCCAATAAAAACCTCGGGACAAAACCCTGAAACTGCATGTGAATGGCACTAAAAATTAGTGCAGTAATAAGAACACCCCAAAAGGTATTACGTGTCATTTTACATAAATACTTCTGAAGAACTCCTCTGAAAAAGAGTTCTTCGCCAATAGCTGGCAAGATACCAACCATTAACAAGTTCAACGCAAAAAGGCTGAAATTATCGGTAATTAAAAATGCTTTTGTTAAAACTTCACTAGCCTTCTCCATCTCAACCATCCAAGTTGGCATGGGAATCTCTGCGTTGAGCGATGCAATTAGGTTGATTCCAGGCAAAGCAATAATCATAAAAACAATCGACAATAAAAGTAATCCTTGATTTATCCTATTAAATCCCAACTCCTTGTATGGTTGCCTAGAAACTAATAAAGCCACTACTAAAGAAGGGAAAATAAAGACTCCTATTGTTTGAAACATCTGTAAAATTCTCATCACCATAAGGCCATTGGATGAGTTAATGTCGCTGTTTACTAATGTTGCCAATTCCCAATTATTTGTCAGAAGTGCTGAAACAAGAATTCCCAACGCTAAAAACAATACAAAACCCAACACCGCCAAAAGAAAAGTAAGCAAAATTATTAAGCCAGGTGAAAAGCTATATCTTGAAAAGAGTTCCATATAAAATAGTTTGATGGCAAAGATAGAGAAGCTCGCTGTTTTTTGCACATATCTGCCTATTTTTGTGCAAAATTGATTTCTGGTGAAAATTGGAACTCTCGATTTAGGCTATAGACCCTTACTTCTTGCACCCATGGAGGATGTTACTGATCCATCATTTCGTTACATGTGCAAGCGTTTTGGTGCCGATATGATGTTCACCGAGTTTGTAAATGCTGATGGTTTAATCCGTGATGCCACCAATTGTCAGGTTAAGCTGAACATCTACGATTACGAACGACCGATGGGCATTCAACTTTATGGTCATATCATTGAAAGTATGGTTAATGCTTGTAAACTTTCTACAGAAGCCAATCCTGAGGTAATTGATATAAACTTTGGCTGTCCGGTGAAAAAGATTGCCAACCGTGGAGCAGGCTCAGGGATGATGAAGGATGTTCCCAAAATGGTGGAGATGACTCGCCAAATTGTAAATGCTACTCACATTCCCGTTACCGTGAAAACACGGCTGGGCTGGGACGAGGAGACAAAGAATATAGTTAATATTGCAGAGCAGCTGCAGGATGCGGGTATTAAAGCGCTGACAATACATGGTAGAACAAGGGTACAGCTTTACAAAGGTGAGGCTGACTGGACACTGATTGGCGAGGTGAAAGCGAACCCTCGCATGCACATTCCTATCATTGGCAACGGCGATGTGAACAGCCCCGAAAAGGCTGTGGAAATGTTTAACCGATACGGAGTGGATGGAATAATGATAGGACGAGCCACCTACGGAAGACCATGGGTTTTCAAGGAAATCAGGCACTTTATGCAAACTGGAGAGAAAATTAAACCCTTTACTGTTGAAGAAAAGGTTGAGATAGCAAAGGAACACTTTTCCAAATCGTTGGAATTCAAACCTGATAAAAGCGGAATACTGGAAATGCGCAGGCATTTTAGCTGCTATTTCAAGGGTTTGCCCAATTTTAAGGAGCTTAGACTAAAACTTGTTACAAGCAATGAACCCGATGAAATCTATTCCCTGTTAGATTTGATTGCCAACCGTTATGCAGGATTTGTTCAGGACGAAAACATTAATACTTCACCCTGGAGCTGATCTACACTATAATTCTAATCAAGGAACAACTTGAAAACCAATCTGTTTTATAAATCTACAGTATTTTTGGCCATAATTGCCTGTATACTTTGGGCTACCGCCTTTGTTGGAGTAAAAATTGGGCTTAAATACAATTCTCCCTTTCAGTTTGCAGGAATACGTTTCTTTATTTCAGGATTCTTAATTCTTCCCTTCATCCCCAACTTAAGATCAAAGATTAATGAAGCAAAAAGCAACCTTGGTAAAATATTTCTGGTAGGTTTCATTCAAACCTTCCTGCAGTATGCACTTTTCTATAAGGGAATGGACTTTGTACCTGGGGCTCTTGGAGCTATGGTGATAGGTTCGGGGCCACTTTTCATTGCTATTGTTGCGCATTTCCTTATGCCGGGAGATACCATCAAGGGTAAAAAGATGTTAAGCATTATGATTGGTTTGTCTGGCATTGCCATTATCAGCATCGGGAGAAAAGGGATGGGTGTGACAGGCGAACTAGCGAGCATTGGCATTCTCATTCTGATTGCAAACAATGTCCTTTCGGGATTCGGGAATATTCTGGTTGCAAGTGATAAAAGGAAAATTCCTCCATTGGTACTTAGTTCTTTCTCCATGATTATTGGCGGTTCAATGCTTTTTGTTCTAGGAGTTTTGGTAGAAGGCTATAAATCGGGCCCATTCCCTTTGGAATACTACGCTTCTCTTGCATGGCTTAGCTTCCTCTCAGCTGCGGCCATTTCAATATGGTACACCCTGCTTAAACGTCCTGGAGTTAAGGTTTCGGAGCTGAACTTTTGGAAATTTATTATCCCTGTTCTTGGGGCAATCTTAAGTTGGCTGATTCTTCCTAACGAGAATCCCACGCTGATAGCAATTGCCGGCATGATACTGGTAGCAATTGCGCTTATTTCCCTAAGTCGATTTGGAAAAAAAAGGGGAGTATAATTTTTTCAATCAAAAAAAAACAAAAAAGAATATAACATTTAAAAATTAGTTATACTTTTACATACCAAACGGTCGGTTTTTTATGAAAAATTCTAAGCAACATATTCTGTTCGAATCTTTTAAACTCTTTCTAGCCAAGGGTTATGAAAAAGTATCGATGAACGATCTGGTTACAGCTTCAGGGATGTCGAAAGGCGCATTTTATCATTACTTCTCTAGTAAAGAAGAACTTTTTCTTGAGGCAGTCAAGTCACATTTCTTTACTGGTTTACCAGAATTGACATTCACTCCCTCAAAAGAATGTACTATAAAAGAAAACTTGCTGAATTTGATAGAATTCAAGGCAAAGGGGTTTAGGCAAATGCTTGAAATGACTGGTTTGAAAGAATTAAACTCTGGCTATTTTACATTGATCTTTCAGGCAATTGAGTTTTTCCCCGATTTCCGTAAATCACTGCTTTTCGCTGGTTCAAGTGAGGAGAATATGCTAGAAGAGATATTTGATCAGGCCCAAAAGAGAGGTGAAATAAACTCAATTTGCAAATCAATTGATCTGGCAAAAATATATGCAACCATGCTCGATGGCATGGAGCTACATGCTGTTGTTGGAGGGGATATGGCAGGGTTGCATGAAAAGGAAAAAGAAATGACAATGAAATTTATACAGCTAATAACCTCAAAGGATTAAGCAATGATTCAAGTGGAGAAACTTTCATTCACCTATCCAAAGTCTAATGTTGAAGCGGTAAGGGATATCTCTTTCGATGTGCAGGATGGTGAAATATTCGGTTTTCTTGGTCCTAGCGGAGCAGGAAAGAGTACTACCCAAAAAATTCTTATCAGGTTGCTGATGGGGTTTAGGGGTAATGCACAAGTGCTGCAACGTCCACTCACAGGTTGGAATGGTGATTACTATGCTCAAATTGGAGTTGGCTTTGAACTGCCCAATCACTATCTAAAGCTAACCGGCGAGGAAAATCTTAAGCTTTTCTCTTCATTTTACCCCAAGGTGGCTTTTCAACCATTAGAACTGCTTAAGATGGTAGAATTGGAAGAGCATGCCCGAAAAACAGTTGATAAATATTCGAAGGGGATGAAAATGCGATTAAATTTTGTTCGTGCACTGATACATGATCCTCCTTTGCTTTTCCTTGATGAGCCAACAACCGGACTTGATCCCGGATTTGCCAGAATGATTAAGGATATAATTATTGAGATGAAACGAAGGGGAAAAACTATTTTCCTTACAACCCATAACATGCACGATGCCGATGAACTTTGCGATAGAGTTGCTTTTATGGTTGATGGGGAACTCAAATTAATTGGGTCGCCTCGTAATCTTAAATTACAGAATGGCAAAAGAAAAGTGAAGGTTGAATTGAAGGAAGAAGGAATAATTAAAACTGAAGAGTATGATTTTTTGGGCTTGGCCGAAAATGAAAATTTTTTAAGAGCAATAGCAAAGTCAGGATTACAGGCTATTCATTCGTGCGAAGAAACTCTGGAGGATGTTTTTTTGAGAACTACAGGGAAGAGGTTGGCAGATTAAAAGTAAAGGATAATTGGAAATTGACTTAGGTTGCCCGCAGTAAAAGTATTAACATAAATAACCATGCATTTGCAAAACATACACTACAATTATCCTAGAAATGCATATCAAATAAGCTAATAAATGAGAACTTTTTTAAATCTTCTAAAATGGGACTTGGTTCTTTTGGCAAAGTATGGAATTTTGCCTGTGGCAATTGGCATTGGTTTACTCTACATTGTACTCATTTACCTACTAAACATTCCCTCGGATATTATAATTCTTCTCATTTTTTCCGATCCTTCGATGATGGGTTTTATTTTCGTTGGGGTGATGATCCTTTTCGAAAAGCAGGCCGGGACAACATCTGCTATTATTGTTACACCTCTGCAACCCTGGCAATACCTTCTTTCAAAATCCACATCGCTATCGATCCCTGCTGTAATAGTTAGCGCTGCCATGGCACTTGCTTCAAATGTTCCTGTTAACTATTTATTTCTTATTGTGGCAATAGTACTTACTTCCATTCTATTTCTCTTACTTGGATTTGTGGGAGTCCAACGGGTAAAAACTTTCAACCAGTACATCCTAATTATTCCTATGTTCCTTGCTCCTCTTTGTATTCCAATAGTTGAATTCTTTGGGCTATGGGAAACACCGTTAATGTGGATTATCCCTACGCATGCATCGCTGGAACTTCTAAAAGCAGCCTACAATGAGGTAAAACTATGGAAAATCTTCCTCTCTCATCTTGTCCTGTTAACATCTATACTCCTTGCCTGGAAATGGGCAATCGTTGAGTATAGAAAGAGAATGGCAGAACATAATTAGAAACAAGAAATTCTCAAAATATGAAATCAGCCTATTTAAGCGTATTAAGAGCAGATACTAAGAATATTTTCAGGGATAACTCATTGGTTCTAATGTTAATTGTTCCTTTTATATTTATTCCCCTGGTGCGATTTGGAGGTAAAGCACTTATTGATTTTTTCCCTGAAGTAATGGAGTATGCACCAATGACAGTAATGCTTTTTGGAGCAATGGTTGCCGTTTTCCCTGCATTTGTAATAGGGTTTGTGATGATGGATGAAAAGGATGGCGGTCTAAACCAGGTGTTACGAATTCTCCCGTTTCATTTTAATAAACTCATTGGTCTTCGTGTCGCATTAATTACATCTATTGGTTTAATAAACTCTACTCTTTTCCTTACTTTAAACGGAATTGTATCGTTTCCATTCATAAAGATGCTCATGCTATCAATAAATGTATCGCTTTTTGCGCCTATTACTGCATTTATAATGCTTTGTTTATCAGCCAATAAGATTGAAGCTGCTGCGATATTAAAGGGAATTAGCTTTGTAACATTTTTAGCCTTTCTTCAATTCTTTATAACAAATGGGTACAAGTACTTCCTATCAGCAATTCCAACATTTTGGGCATATAGAGCATTCGAGTTTATGGATGATCATCTGCTTTTTGTATTCTTCTGCTCAATAGGTTTTACAATGCAAATAGTATACCTCGTGATCCTATGGAAAATCTTTGAAAAAAAATGGTAAGTTTGCTAAATCTCAATCTAGAACAAATTCATATTTTTTAAAATCTAGATTACGATAAA
>CAZDXY010000029.1:0-33774 GCA_964509385.1 uncultured Rikenellaceae bacterium | reverse complement strand
CAAGAAGGTAAGTGCCGCAATAGATGTAGTACGTCCTTTCTTACAAAATGATGGAGGCGATATTTCTCTAATTGAAGTAACCGATGATTTTACGGTAAAAGTTAAACTTTTGGGTGCCTGTGGCAGCTGTCCTTACAGCATTATGACCCTTAAAAATGGCGTGGAGCAAGCAATACGCCGAGATGTACCTGAGATTAAGGAGGTAGTGGCAGTATAGTGAAAGACATTTTTCTGAAGAAAACGCCCCAAATCTTCAGTGAATCTGGGGCGTTTTCTTCAATAAGCATTTTTACCTACTCTAGGTATGTATAGCCATATAATCCTGAACGGTAATTTGATAGAAACTCCTTCCCTTCCTCTGTGGTAATGGTTCCAGCCTTTACAGCCGATGTTACCCATGTTTCAACGGAGCGTACCATCTTCTTCGAGTTGTACTGAACGTATTCTAGCACCTCTGCTACGGACTCCCCATCAATAATTTGATCAATGGAATAACCCTTTTCATCCACCGAGATATGGACAGCATTGGTATCGCCAAATAGGTTGTGGAGGTCGCCAAGTATCTCCTGATAAGCTCCCACAAGAAAAACTCCTATGTAATATGGTTCACGTGGTTGCGGTGTGTGTACCGGCAGGTAATAGGAAAAATTCCGAGTTGCTATAAAATTGTCTATCTGCCCATCTGAATCGCAGGTGATATCCTGAATGGTTGCTGACCTGTCGGGTTTTTCGTCATGTCGCTGTAGTGGTATTACAGGGAAAATTTGATCGATTGCCCAAGCATCGGGAAGCGACTGAAATAGTGAAAAATTACAGAAGAACTTATCGGATAGCAGTTTTGGCAGTTGGCGTAGCTCATCGGGCACATGCTTCATCATGGCGGTCATTACTTGTATCTCTTTGGCAATTGACCAGAATAACCGTTCCACCTGAGCTCGGGTTTTTAAATCCAGTATGCCAAGGCTAAAGCGATCGAGTGCCTCCTCCCGAATTTGCTGAGCATCGTGCCATGTTTCCAGCATTCGCGGTTGGTTTATACCATCCCAAAGAGAGTATAACTCCTGTACAAGCTCATGATCATTTTCTGTTACTTCCTCCTCTTCGTCCCATGTGGGTAAACTTGTGGTTTCAAGAACCTCAAACACTAGAATTGAATGATGAGCAGTAAGCGATCGTCCCGATTCGGTAATAATATTTGGATGAGGTAAGTTGTTTTTATCCGACGCATCAACAATGGTTGCAACAGCATCGTTCACGTACTCCTGTATACTATAGTTTACGCTACTTCCGCTATCAGCAGATCTTGTTCCGTCGTAATCTACACCCAAACCGCCTCCAATATCAACAAACTCAATGTTGAATCCCATTTTACTGAGCTCAACGTAGAACTGCGATGACTCCCTAAGGGCAATTTTGATCCGACGAATCTTGGTAACCTGACTGCCAACATGGAAATGAACCAGCTTTAAGCAATCTTTTATCTTATTTTTTTCGAGAAAGTCTAGCGCTTCAAGAAGTTCACTGGAAGTTAAACCAAACTTGCTTACATCACCCCCCGAATCTTCCCATTTTCCGCTTCCTGAGCTGGCAAGCTTAATTCGGATTCCAATGTTTGGTTTAACGCGTAATCTCTTGGCTATTTTGGTTATTAGCTTCAACTCATTAAGCTTCTCAACAACCAAAAATATCCTTCTTCCCATTTTCTGCGCAAGAAGAGCTAACTCAATGTAATCCTCGTCCTTATAACCATTGCAAATGATAAGCGACTCGTTATCTGTATTTATTGCAATAACTGCATGCAACTCTGGCTTTGACCCAGCCTCCAATCCAATATTAAACTTCTTCCCGTGGCTAACTATCTCCTCAACCACTGGGCGCATTTGGTTCACCTTAATGGGATAAATAATAAAGTTATGCCCTTTATATTCATACTCTTGAGCCGCAACCTTGAAACAGCTGGACATTTTCTCTATTCGGCTATCCAGAATATCGGGAAAGCGCAAGAGCATTGGAGTAGAAACATCGCGAAGCTGTAACTCGTCAACCAACTCCTTTAGGTCAACGGCAACACCATCCTTACGTGGAGTGACCTCTACATTACCTTTTTCGTTGATGGAAAAATAGTTTATTCCCCAACCCTTGATGTTGTAGAGCTCTGCAGAGTCTTCAATACGCCATTTTCTCATGAAATATGTTGTTGAAAATTGTTAGTAAATAATTCAAAAGATTGATTAAAACTTACCTTTTTATCAACCCATATTAAAAATCGAACAAATAAACGTAAAAATTTACAATCCCAAAAGCCAAACTGCCTCAGTGGGCTTTTCGCGTCTTAACCGTTCCAATTCCCGTAATGCTCTGTTTCTATCGCTATATTTGCTCATGGCAACCCTGTACTTGCCTTGCTGTTCAAGCAATTCGGGCTTATATCCTTGTTTTTCAAGGGTTCTATAATAAGCCTGGGCATTTTCAATATTAACAAAACTCCCAGAGATGATGTAATATGTATTAACATCTAAAGTTTTAGCCTCTTCATAAAAAAGTGCTTTCTTCTTATCAACCTGTGTCTCGATTGTTCTGGTTAGATCATTTGATTCATTTGCATTCTTTTCAAAATCATCTGAAATAGTTTCTTCAATGAATTCCTCATCAAACGAAATATCATTTTCAAATTGCCTTTCGGTTAGTTGTAACTTTGAACTTTGCAGTGGCTTATTTCTATTCTCCTCCCAAAATCGAAATTCTGGTACAAAAACATATAATGCTGAAAGAAATAATCCTACAAAAATAACTGCAGCTAAAGAAGCAATGGCAATATTTCTTCCCTTCTTCCCGAAGGGTTTTCGGGGTAGAGGTTTTGGTGCAACGGGTTTTGGCTTTTGTATTTGCTGATATTTCCCTTTTGTTTTCTCTGATACAGATATTGGTTCTAATCCAAAAGTGGACGATACCTTAGAATACTCATCAGCTTCTTGAAAAACAATACTTCCCTTTTCGTCCTGCTTAAGTGTACCAACATTCAAAAAGGTTATCCCTTGTTTTGATGCAATACCCTTTCTCACCCCTTCAACAAACGCCTTTACCCTTTCCTCTGCATCCTTTTGGTTCAATTGAAGGTTTTCAATTAGTAACCTCTCCAATACCTCGTCGTTGAAATTACGCGAAGGGTCAAAGGTTAGGATTTGCCGAGGAGGCAGGAACTCTTTACCATCGGACGAGAGCTTTGCCGATTGGTAGCTTTGTACAAAACTACCCAATCCGGGAAGGCTAATGTAGTTGTATTTAGCCAGCAAATCCTTTATTACATTCTGAAGTTCCAATTCGTCAATTTTTTTGTTTTAGCAAAAATAGCTAAAATAATATGCTAAATCAATTGTTGCAATTATTGAAAAAAGAGAAAAATACAAATAAAAAAACTATTTTGAAATAACATACCAGTTAATTCGATGAATGTTAATAGCCCAATGCCTGTCCGTCCTTTCTAGATTCCGATGCACCGTAGTAAACTCCATTTATTTCGTCCCACATTATTGCCTGATAGCCGCCGTATCCGCCCAAATCCCACTGAATCTTATGTCCTTTCTGAATTAGTTCACGTACAGTTTCCCATTCAAAACCCGATTCAAGCAGAACTATTCCTCCGTTGATCATCTTTTCGCCTGTTGGCTCCGAAGAGCCAATGTGCTGTACCCTTGGTGCATCTCCCGCTTCCTGTAGGTTCATGCCAAAATCAATTAAGTTTACTGCTATCTGCACATGTCCCTGAGGCTGCATTCCACCACCCATTACTCCAAAGCTAATATATGGCTTGCCTTCCTTAGTGATGAATCCGGGTATTATGGTATGGAATGGGCGTTTCCCCGGAGCATAGGTGTTCAGGTAACCCTCCTCCAGATTAAATCCTTCACCTCGATCTTGTAGCACAAATCCCAATCCCCAGGGTGTCATTCCAGATCCCATGCCACGGTAATTACTCTGAATTAAGGAAATCATATTTCCATCCTTATCAGCTACAGTAAGGTAGATGGTGCTGGGCGTGTCCATATTGCCCGGTTCGTAGGAACGAGCTGCACGATTAGGATCGAGCAATTGCCTGCGTTGAGCAGCGTATTTTTTTGAGATTAAACTCTCAAGAGGCACATCAGCAACCTGCATATCGGCGTAGTAGTGTGCACGATCCTCGTAGGCAATCTTTTTTGCCTCGATGAAATGGTGCAGGTAATCAGCGCTGCCAAAGCCCATGGAAGTAATATCAAACAACTCAAGGATATTTAGAATTTGAAGTGCAGCTATTCCTTGCCCGTTGGGCGGTAACTCCCACACGTCGTAGCCACGGTAGTTGGTGGAAACAGGTTCCACCCATTCCGAAACGTGCGAAGCCAGGTCGTCGTAACTCAAAAATCCCCCCTGTTCCTTGATGTAGCTGGCAATGGTTTTGGCAATTTCGCCCTTATAGAAAGCATCGCGACCACCCTTGGCAATCCTTTCGTAGGTATTGGCCAGATCGGGGTTCTTGAAAATTTCTCCTTTTACTGGCATCTTACCATTAGGCATATAGGTTTCCTTAAAGTTGGGGTATTCGCCCAGAATCCGAGCTGAACGTTCAAGGTAATAGGCTATTAGTTCAGTAACAGGAAAACCCTTGCGGGCATACTTAATCGCAGGGTTAAGTATGGTTGCCATGGGCAAAGATCCAAACTTTTTATGCAGTTCGAACCAGCCATCAACAGCACCGGGCACGGTAACCGGAAGTGGTCCGTACGAAGGAATTCTTTGTATGCCTCTTTCTTTAAAATAATCGAGGGGTAAGGATTTTGGCGAACGACCACTGCCATTCAAGCCGTAAAGTTTCTGAGTTTTGGCATCCCAAACAATGGCAAAGAGATCGCCGCCGATACCACATCCCGTTGGCTCCATCAATCCCAACACTGCATTTGCCGCTATGGCGGCATCAATGGCGGTTCCGTCGCTTTTAAGAATATCAATGGCTACCTGTGTAGCTAGCGGGTGGCTAGTAGCAGCCATACCATTCTTGGCAATCACCTCGGAGCGGGTGGCGAAGTTATGGCCTGTTACCCTATCCTGGGCAAAAGAGCTTCCAAAAACCAGAATGGTCAAGAGTGTTAATACAAATCTTTTCATGGTTATCAAAATTTATTTTTCGCTTTGAAACATATAAATATAGCGAGTTTATTGTTAATGATTGTTTCAACTTCTTTAAATTGATTTATTTTCCCTTCCCTTTAGGTTTACTATCTTTGCAACTCAAAATCATATTCAAGAAAGCATGTCTTCACAAAAAATTAGGGTACGTTTTGCCCCCAGTCCCACAGGGCCACTCCATATTGGCGGTGTGCGCACCGCTTTGTTCAACTACTTCTTTGCCCGCCAACACGGTGGAACGTTTATCCTCCGCATTGAGGATACCGACTCGCAAAGGTTTGTACCGGGTGCCGAGGAGTATATCAACGAATCGCTGAGGTGGTGTGGCATTCAGATTGACGAGGGAGTTGTCGAAGGAGGGCCTCACGCCCCATACCGCCAGAGCGAGCGCAAAGCGCTTTATAAGCAGTACGCTGATAAGCTGGTGGAGTCGGGAAATGCTTACTATGCTTTTGATTCTGCAGAGGAGTTGGATATGCTTCGTAAAGAGGCTGAAGCCAAAGGTGACGCTTTTACCTACGGTTACAAAATCAGAAACAATATGAAAACCTCGCTGGCACTTCCTGCCGATGAGGTGAAAAGAAGGATTGAAAATGGTGAGCAGTGGGTAATCCGCTTTAAAATGCCCGAGAACGAAGAAGTGATAATGAACGATATCATTCGAGGTGAAGTTACGGTTAATACCTCAACCCTTGATGATAAGGTGCTGTTCAAAAGTGCCGATATGCTACCAACTTACCATCTGGCCAACGTTACCGACGACTACCTAATGGAGATATCGCACGTAATCCGTGGCGAGGAGTGGTTACCCTCCTTACCTTTGCATGTTCTGCTTTATCGTGCTATGGGATGGACTGAAAAAATGCCGCAGTTTGCTCATCTTCCACTTCTGCTAAAACCCAGTGGCAATGGTAAACTGAGCAAGCGGGATGGCGATAAGATGGGTTTCCCCGTATTTCCACTTGAATGGAGATCGCCCGAGGGCGAGGTTTCCCGTGGCTACCGCGAGGATGGCTATTTCCCCGAGGCATTTGTGAACCTCCTTGCCCTGCTGGGCTGGAACCCCGGCACCGAGCAGGAAATTTTCAGCATGGAGGAGCTAATAAGCCTGTTCTCGCTCGAAAGGGTGAATAAATCGGGGGCACGGTTCGACCCCGAGAAGGCCAAGTGGTTCAATCATCAGTACCTTATGAGAAAAACCGATGCGGAGATTGCCTGGGAATTTGGCAAAATTCTTATAAATAAAAGTATTGAAGCAGAGCCGAAAAAGGTTGAAAAGATAGTTGGTTTGGTAAAAGAACGAGCGAACTTCATCCATGAAATCTGGGATCAGGCATCGTTTTTCTTCGAGGCACCCACTTCGTACGATGAGGCAACAGTAAAAAAATTCTGGAAGGAGGATACCCCTGCCATAATGAACGAGGTTTCCGAGGTTATTTCGAAAGTTGTGCCCTTTGTGGTTTCCGAAATAGAAACGGCAATAAAGAACTACATCAACGAAAAGGGACATGGCATGGGCAAGGTGATGAATGCAATAAGGCTCTGCCTTGTGGGAGAATCGAAGGGCCCGGGGGTAGCCGATATCTGCGAATTGCTTGGAAAGGATGAAACGATAAGAAGGGTTGAAAAAGCGATCAGAATAATTGGCTAGTACAAAGCCTACAGACAATACCTCAGGTAGAACTGCAGCACGTTGTTGTACTGGCCAAAGTCCCAATCCCACAGGTAGAAAATATTGCCCTTATGCTTGCGAACGGGCAGAATGGAGTAGGAGATGGTGAAACAGAAACTAAACCTTTGGTTTAGCTTATACTCTATTCCTGCATGGGCAGACAACTCGAACTTCTTAAACCGGGTATCCTCCTCAACGGGATTGTCGTAACCATTGTTCTTCTCAATGGATTTCCAAAGGTAGCCGAACGAAAGCCCCGTAAAGGGAACAATATCATCTCTAAAGTGATACTCAAGCAGAAAAGGCATCTCAGTGTAGTTGAGCCTTAGGCTGTAGGTGCCTGTTGTCCCACCCACACCATCGGTAAACCGTTGGAAACTACCTTTCTGTATGAACTTCAACTCCGATCGCAAAGCAAAGGTTTCAGAGAATGGATAACTTACCCAAGCACCCCCGATAAAACCAGCCCGATGATAGCCTCCAAGCCCATCCCCATCGACCTGTGTAGCAGCCAAACCAGCTATTAATCCACCATTGAAGTTTTGGGAGAAACCAAATATTGGTACAAGAATAATAATTAGGATTAATACTCTTCGGAACATTATTATATTTTTTCGTTTATCGTCATTACGAGCGTAGTCTGCGAAGTAATCTGTTAATAGTAGTTTGCTTCTCCCTAAAAAAAACTTCGGGATCGCAATGACGGATTTATAAAATTACTTTTTATTATTTTTTATTATCTCCACCATCTTTTGCACACCAGTAGAAGCGGGTTCCCTAATAAAGGTAACATCAAAACGGGAGTAAACCGGAACATCATTGGGATCGACAAGAAATATGGGAATGCCCAGCGGGGCATAGTCGAGCAAACCCGCCGCCGGATATACGTTGAGTGATGTCCCCACAACAGCAAAGATATCGGCCTGCGATGTAATTCGAGCAGCATCAGCAATGGCGGGCACTGCCTCGCCAAACCAAACAATATGCGGGCGAAGCTGTGAGCCCTTTTCGCATACGTCGCCCATCTTTAAGTCTCTGTCTCCAATTTCATAAATCATATTTGGGTCTGCTGTGGATCTTGCTTTGATCAACTCGCCATGAAGGTGTAGAATCTTCGTGCTTCCAGCCCTTTCGTGCAGGTTGTCAACATTCTGGGTTATGATATGTACATCAAAGTCTTTCTCGGCTTGAGCAAGGGCAATATGCCCTTGGTTCGGGTCAACGGTAAAGAGTTGCTTACGACGCTCGTTGTAAAAACGCTGCACCAACTCGGGGTTATCATGCCAAGCCTGTGGACTTGCAACCTCCATCACATCATACTCCTCCCAAAGTCCTCCTATATCTCGAAATGTACGAATACCGCTCTCTGCCGAAATGCCCGCACCGGTAAGGACAACAAGTTTTTTCATAAAATGGCTTTATTTTATTGCTAAAAAAACTTTTCCATCTATCGAACTTCTGACTCACATCCTTTATCAAAAATCTTCCAATCCCCCTATTTCCAGAAACTTCGGAACGGGGTAATCATTTATATTTCCCAGTCAAACCCATCCTTCCTGTCCTTCACGATAACACCAAGTTTATTCAACTCATCGCGAATTCTATCGGATGTGGCAAAGTCTTTATTTGCCTTGGCCTGCTGCCGCATGGACAAAAGCATCTCAATAAGCTTACCCGTTAACTCGGCATATTTTGATCCCTCTGTCTGCTCATCAAGTAGCCCTAGTATATCATTTGTTATTGCTTTGAAAGTTGATTTTAATGAGTCCAAATCGCTTTGAGTAATGGTCTCTTTTCCTTCGGCAATGGAGTTGATAATTCGCACCCAGTCAAACAAAACCGCAATGGCAACAGGGCTATTGAGATCATCGCATAGCGCTTCGAATGCTCTACTTGAAAGGTTTGAAACCTCAACAGTAGATTTTTCAAATGGCTTTATTTTATCAAGCATTCTACCAGCGGCCATTAAACGGTTAAGACCTTTCTCGGCAGCCTGTAGAGCTTCGTTTGAAAAGTCGAGGGTAGAGCGATATTGTGCTTGCAACATGAAAAACCTTATGGTCATTGGACTGTAAGCCTGCTTACCCATCTTCTGCCCGTTAATGGTAATCATGTTGTTGTGCATCCAATAGCGAACAGTCTCTTTGCCGCTGGCAGCAACGCTCTGAGCGATTTCGCACTCGTGATGAGGGAAAAGCAAATCCATGCCTCCTCCGTGAATATCGAACGGCTCACCCAAATACTTGGTACTCATAGCGGAACATTCCAGATGCCAACCGGGAAAACCCACGCTCCAGGGCGATGGCCACCGCATGATATGTTCAGGTGTAGCCTTTTTCCAAAGTGCAAAGTCAACGGTATTGCGCTTTTCGTCTTGCCCATCGAGCACACGATTGCTCGAAATCATATCCTCTAAAACCCTTCCTGAAAGCTTTCCGTAGTTGTGCTTAGCATTGTATTTTTCCACATCAAAGTATACCGATCCGTTGCTCTCGTAAGCAAAGCCATTTTTAAGAATACGTTTCACAAGTTCTATCTGTTCGATGATATGTCCGCTTGCCCTGGGTTCAATGCTAGGAGGTAATACGTTGAGCATCCTCATGGCATCGTGATACCTAAAGGTGTAATGCTGAACTATCTCCATGGGCTCTAGCTGTTCGATCCTTGCTTTTTTTGCTATCTTATCCTCTCCCTCATCGGCATCACTCTCCATATGACCAACATCTGTAATATTGCGAACATATCGCACTTTGTAATCCATGTATTTTAAAAAACGGAACAGCAAGTCAAAGGTTATTGCAGGACGAGCATGACCTAAGTGAGGATCGCCATATACGGTTGGACCACAAACATAAAGTCCGATATGTGGAGGATTTATAGGTTTTAAGATTTCCTTTTTTCTGGTAAGGGTATTATAAATTGTTAAGTTCATTTTTATAATTGTTATGTTTTTAAACAATTCAACAAATTTATAAATATAACGTTTTAAAGGAGGTGTAAAGATATAACAACAGTTTTAAAAATTGAACGCTTTTCATTTTGGTCTATTTATTGTTCTAATCTTTTAACAATATGCAACCGTTTATTAAAATGAACGTATCAATAGCGTAATTAAAATATTCATTAAGTAATTTTTAAAACTTTTTAATCAAAAAAAACTGATTGATTTTTTTTACCCTTAAGAAAAAAGTTAGCATTTAAAAAAACAGGTTTTTATTAGTAATAATTATTTTAAAGTTAGTATTTTGCAAAGGGAAAAAAGCAATCAGTAATTCAGTCCAAAGCAAACAATTTAAATGACGAATTATGAAAGCATTTTTAAACAGTAAAAAAATGTGTTGGGTTCTTTTAGGGGTTCTTTTAGGGTTTCTTTTTGTGCCTTATAATGTTAGTGCTCAGAAAGAAAAATTACAAACTGCATTCATATACCAGCTCACCCGTTTGGTCGAATGGTGTCCTGAAGGCAAAGAGGGAAACTTTGTAATTGGAGTTGTTGGAAACGAACCCGCATTAATGGCTGAACTTGCAGCATTGAGTATTAGGAGAGTGGGCACCCAGCAAATTGAAATAAAAACATTTGCGAGCGTAGCTGATGTTGTTGTTTCAAATATCATCATTGTTCCTGATTCTCAGTTCGAAAATATTAAAGATATTAGTGCCAAAGTTGCAAACTCCTGCACTCTTATCATTAGCGAGCGAGCAGGTGGAGCAAACAGAGGAGCTGGGGTAAGCATTGTTTATAACGACAAGATATCAAAGCTTGAACTCGAGATCAATAAAAATTACATGAGGCGTAACTCTCTAAATGTTAACGATCAACTTTACAGTATTGCAACAACCATCTACTAAATAATACCAATCTATTATGGAAGTAAAATTTTCACTTTCTAAGAAGTTGCTCATAGGATTTGGTTTTATTATTGGCTTATTTATTATTTCTTCAGTAATTACGTTTGTAATTCTTACGCGAAATGATGAGATAAACCGTAACCTTTCAGAGCAAAACACCCCTTCGGTCAATGGCCTTGTTGAATTACAAAACCTTATTGTTGAATCGAAGCTTCTAATCAAAAACTGGGTATACATTGATAAACTTCCTGATACGCCTGACAAGTTGAGGCTTGTTGAACTACATGCTAACCTTTACCCCAACCTAGTTTCATCAATTTCACCCCTTATTCAGAATTGGAGACCTGAAGACAAGAAAATTTTTGATGATTTAACTAATCTTATAACCACCAAACTCTTTGATAGCTACAATGATTTTCTAATATTAATGGATGTGGAGGGAATGGTTGAGATTGGAGGTTCAATAATAGTTACAACGGATGAAATTATTAATCAATTAGCAACGCTTATTGTCAACCAGCAGGATGAAGCAGCCGAAGCCTACGCCAGAATTGAGTCATCCACCTCCTCCTTTAAAATTTTTATAATTATTGGAGGGTTGCTGGTGGTTATCATTGGTATATTTGTTATGACATTCTTAACAAGCAATATCATCAACTCCATCAATACAGCATCACAGGCTATTTCGAAACTGTCGGATGGTGATTTGCAATCCGACTACCAAATTTCTGGAAGTGATGAGATAGCAAAGTTACTTTTCGATCTGAAGGAAATGATCAACAGGTTGCGTAACATCGTAGTTTCAATTGTTGAAGGAGCTGATGAAATATCCAATGCTAGTGTTGATCTAAATGATATCGCTCAAGGGATTTCAGGGGGTGCTTCTACCCAAGCAAGTAGCGCAGAAGAGGTTTCTTCATCGATGGAAGAAATGGTAGCCAATATTCAGCAAAATACTGAGAATTCAAGCAATACAAATAAAATATCGGATAAATTAGCCCATGACATTGAGAAAATTGGAGTAGAGTCGGAGAAGAGCATGGAATCAATACGAAAAATATCCGATAGGATCAATATTGTTAACGATATCGCTTTCCAAACCAATCTTCTGGCGCTTAATGCAGCTGTTGAAGCTGCCCGAGCAGGAGAGCATGGAAAAGGATTTGCCGTGGTTGCTGCTGAAGTTCGAAAGTTGGCAGAACATAGCAAAGTGGCTGCTGATGAGATATTCAAACTGTCAAAAGAAAGCGTCGTTAATACTGAATCATCGGTTGAACTTATTAGGGAAATTATCCCTGAGATCAAAAGAACCTCAATCCTTATTCAAGAAATTACAGCTGGTAGCCTAGAACAATCTAACGGCGCAGAACAGATTAATAGCGCTATTCAGCAATTAAATAACGTTACACAACAAAATGCAGCAAATGCTGATGTGCTGGTTTCCAGTTCAGAAAGGCTTAATCTTGAAGCCCAAAAATTAAAGGATATTATTAGTTTCTTTAAAACTGAACATAAATTAACTGGTAAAAGGCATGTACGAGTTCACCAGCAAGAAAAACCCAATAAGGTTGATTCTACTAATCCAAAGCAAGTGATTAAAACTCAACAAAATGTTATAACAGAAAAAACCGTCAAGAAAACTGATGGATTTAAACTTAACCTTGGCGATGGACTTAAAAAATCCTCTGATGATTCGGATTACGAGAGGTTTTAATCTGAATTTTTTTAATAATATTGAAGAGAGCCATTTCGTTTGAAATGGCTCTCTTTTTGTTTAAATTTTATTGTGATCTACTGATTCAATCTTCCTAACATCCTTTGCAACATCCTGTCCTCTTTCGTTGGTTTCTATGGTAAACTCCAACAAGTCTCCATTATGAATATCGTTAAAATCCCCCTCGACAACATCTTGATAATGAAAGAATAGATTATTTGGTGGAAATTGTATAAAGCCGTAACCATTGTTCATATTCATAGCTTTACCCTCGTATACCTCACCCCTTTCTTCTAAAGATTGTAATCGTTTAGGTGTTGCAAATTCCGGTAAATCGAATAAATTATTTACAAGGGGATTGGATGATTTAAGGCCACTGTTAATAAGTTCATGCATTGCAACGGGATAAGTAACCTCTTGAATTAAATCCTGTGAAGTACGTGTAACAACTTCACGACCAGTATCATCAGTATACTCAAAATCCCAACTTAATACCATAACTTTAGTCCCAATGGAGTTTAACTTACGGATAAGTGGGACATAATCGCCATCGGATGTTATTAGCACCAATACATTGAATCGTTTATAAAAGGTTTGCTCAAAAGCTTCCAAAGCTAGCCAAACATCAATTCCTTTTTCTTCCTTTTTTCCACTCCGATTACGGATTGGAAGATAGTGGGTAACCACGCCTTCTGACATCAGGATATCGTCAAATACTCTATCATTGTAAAGTTGGTTTCCCCGCTGACTGGCTTCCTGAGCGCTAATTCGCCCCCTAAAGTAGTGAGCTTCAATTACCTGACAGAAACGTACAGGAACCTCCTCTTCCTTAGCCACAAAATTTCTTATGAAATCATGTAAACCTGCAATATTGATACGTTTTCGTCGCTGGTGAAAGTAGTTGTAGTAGTTGCTTACGTGTAGAAAGTAATTTCCGTCATAAAATACTCCGATGCGTCTTAGATCCTTTGTACTATTCATAAAATTTTTAGCGTTTTTTTGTTATAATTTATCGTATAATAATTCCAAACTTTTAAAGAACATTGTTTTTGAGGGAACAAAATTAAATAATAATATTAACACATCTAAAAATTTCAATATGATTTTTTTATTGGTAACATTATCATTTATTAAATCCTTTAGGCAGTGATCACTCCTCGTTATCATTTCAATTAACTTGGGTAAAACATGAAGGTATTTTTCAATGTTATCCGACATATATCTTGTTCCAATTCATGAAATAATTTACATTTGCTTTCCAAATTTTAGCATTAATCAAAAATCTGAAAGAAAAAAACAACACCTTAACAATGAAACGAATACTTGTTGTTGGCGCAGGAGGACAAATAGGATCTGAACTAATTCCTCACCTTCGCAAAATTTACGGCGAGAGTAATGTTGTAGCCTCTGATATAAATATTAGTATTTGTAAGAAGCTTGGTGAGTCAGGTCCACTTGAAGAATTAGACGCACTCGATGGCAATAGATTTTCAGACATTGTAAAGAAATACAAAGTAGATACCATATTTAATATGGTTGCACTCCTGTCTGCAACAGGGGAAAAGAATCCTCAATTGGCTTGGAAAATAAATATGGGTGCTCTTCTTAATTCTCTTAACATTGCTGTTGAAAATAACTGTGCAGTTTTTACTCCCAGTTCAATTGGTGCCTTTGGCCCAACAACACCTCTTGATAATACTCCGCAGGATACCATAATGCGCCCCACAACCATATACGGAGTTTGTAAGGTGTCCGGGGAAATGCTAAGCGATTACTACCATTTAAAATTTGGTTTGGATACTCGCAGCGTGCGTTTCCCAGGAATTATTTCCAATGTTACACTTCCCGGGGGTGGGACAACTGACTACGCTGTTGAAATTTACTACGGAGCCGTAAAGGAGAAAAGATTTACTTGTCCCTTACCTCAGGGAACTTATCTGGATATGATGTATATGCCTGATGCTCTTGAAGCATGCGTTAAACTTATGGAAGCCGATCCCTGTAAATTTAAGCATAGAAATAGTTTCAACATTACAGCCATGAGCTTTGAACCCTCGCAAATAATGGCTGCCATTCAAAAGAGAATTCCAGAATTTACCATGGATTACAATGTTGATCCTGTTAAAAAGGCAATAGCCGATAGCTGGCCTAATTATATGGACGATTCATGTGCCCGTGAAGAATGGGGTTGGAATCCAAAATGGAATCTTGAAACCATGACCGAAGATATGCTTAAAGTAATATCAGAAAAACACACCAAGGGATTGATTTAACTCTTTATCAAGAGATCATTGAAGGCTGCTCTATACAAATGGGCAACCTTCTCAATAATACTATCATATATAAGCCCATCTGTAAGTTTTTTATGGCAGATTTAATGTGTTTGAATTAAAAAAGTTATATTTATATCTTGATAAAATCTGAAAATGAAAGCCATAATTCAGACAGTCAGGCAGATAATTACTGTAATAACAGATTAATTTATCTTTATCAGTGCTAGAATAGCCATGAGATTAATAAAGTTTATACTACTTCTTCTTGTTTCAACCATTTCCTTTGGGCAAATCAACGAAAGGGGATTGCCCTTCATTCGAAACTTCACCCCCGAAGAATACGATGCCAGTGATCAAAACTGGGTTGCCGTTCAGGATCATAGAGGTATTATGTACTTTGGCAATAACGACAGAGGGGTACTTGAATACGATGGAAAAACATGGCGTCAAATACCCGTTCCCAATAATGCTTCTGTTCGTTCTCTCGCAACCGACTCAACCGGAAGAGTATATGTTGGCATTACTGGTGACTTTGGTTACCTTTCTCCTACGCCAAGTGGTAAACTTGAGTATAAATCATTAACCCACCTAATCGAGGACTCTACGATTAATATTTTAGATATTCATAAGGTTCATTTTCACAAAGGCTATATTTACTTTTACAGCGCAGTTCACCTATTCCGATTTGATGGCACAAAAATTAGAGTATTTAACATCAATCCTACACAGCAATACTACAATTTTTTATCTTTCACAATTAATGACCATTTCTACATAGGATCCTACATATTAGGATTAAGAGAACTTATTGATACAAATGTTGTAATTGCTCCAAATGGCGGTTTTTTTAAGAACAACAGCATTTTTTCAATGACTGCCTATGATCATCAGTGGGCTAATATGGTTACTTCCAATGGTTTATTTAGGTACAATCAAACAACAGGAGAGGTTATAAGGGTAAAAACATGGGATGAATTTTACCGAGGAGATCCGGATGAAGGAGCTTTACCTTACAACCATATTTCCATGGATAACAATGAACTCGGGTTATCCTTCCTTTGGGGGAAGAAATATAGCTTTGCTCAAACAGATTCTCTTGGCAATGCTTATACGGTTATCAACACAAGCAATGGGTTACAGGATGAGATTGTTACAAATCTGTACCAAAATCCTAGGGGGAACTCGCCAATATGGCTTTGCCTCAACATTGGAATCTCTCGCGCAGATCTTCATTCTCAAATTCGCAGATTTTCAGAAGAATCTGGTCTGCGAGGAAGTATAAATTGCATTACCCGATTTAACGGGAGGCTATTTGTTGGAACCATGTCGGGCGTTTTCTATAAAACTTTTGATTCAAAGGGGTTTGCCATTTTCAAACAGCTTAAAGAGATTAATGTTTCTACCTGGTCATTCCTCCATTTTAAAGACCCAAAAACAGGGAAAAACCGATTGCTAATTGGGACAACAGGTGCTATATATGAAGTTGACAATCAACTTCATGTAATAAATATTAGCGAACAAGAAGATTTTAAAGGAAAAATTGGACATGTAGGCTACTCATTACATCAAAGTGAATTTCAACCCGATATTGTATACATAGGTGGATCATCATTGGCCGCCATGAATTGGGCAAATGGACGATGGAATAATCTCGGTTGGATAAAAAGAGATCTCTTGCAAAGTGAATTTAGAAGCATTAACTCTGACAAAAAGAATGAGCTATGGCTTGCTACCAATCTTAATGGCATTACAAGGGTTACCTTTACCGAAAATGATACTCTGGTTAACAACTATGGAATTGAAGATGGTCTTCCAGGCTTAAAGGATAACCTTATCACAAAATTTAACAACATGGTTTATTTTGCCACTGAAAATGGCATATACCATTTTAACCCCGAAAATAACAATTTCGTAATAGCGAATCTAAGTAAAATAAATAGTTCTATTGATAATTATGGAATAAACAGAGCGTCCGAATACTTAAACGGTTACGCATTCACGTGTTATGCAAAAGATGCTTCCAGATGGGTAGAAATAGTTATACCAAATTACGATACCACCATTTCTCTTATTCGCAAGCCATTCAAAGCAATTCCAGGAAGATGGGGTGATGCTTTATATGCCGATACAGATGGAACCCTTTGGATTGCCATATCCACTGAACTTTTCAGCTACAACGGCAAACTATCTCGTAACTACGACGAATCCTTCGATGCATTGATTCGAAAAGTAACAACAAGGGGTGATTCTGTTCTTTTTGAAGGAGCATTCACACAAGAACTTCCCGATGGCCGTGTTATTGTTGCTACAAATCAGGGAATTAAGCAAATACCAACATTGCCGTATCGCCTCAACAGCTTCATTTTTGATGTGGCATCCAACTTTTACGAAAAGGAAGAATTAACAGTATATAGCTTTATTCTTGAAGGGCTTGATAAGGAATGGTCAAGATGGGATGCCGACCCAAAACCAATCTACACAAACCTTTCAGAGGGTCACTACACATTTAAAGTTAAGGCAAAAAATATTTATGGTGTTGAAAGCAATATAGCAACATATAGTTTCTCCATTACTCCACCTTGGTACAGATCTATTGTTGCCATTATATCTTATGTAGTTCTTCTGGCTTTATTCATATGGGGTATCGTTGTTTTTAATACCCGACGACTAATTGCTGAAAAGGAAAGGCTGGAGCAAATAGTGAAAGAACGTACCGCTGAGGTTGTGGCTCAAAAAGAAGAGATAGAACACCAAAGGGATAAAATCTTTGAGCAGAACGAGGAAATTAAGAGCAGCATCAACTACGCCAGCCGTATTCAGGGGGCATTGCTTACACCCGTTGAGACTATCAATGAAATATTTAATGATTATTTCATACTATTCCTCCCACGAGATATTGTTAGCGGCGACTTCTACTGGCTGACACAGGTAGGTAACCGTAAAATATGTGTCATTGCCGACTGTACGGGCCACGGTGTTCCTGGTGGTTTTATGAGCATGCTTGGTATTGGATTCTTAACTCAAATCGTTGCAAAAGATCAAAATCTCACCGCATCCCAAATTTTAGATCAATTGCGCGATATGATAATCGGAACCTTACACCAAACTGGAAAGGTGGGCGAAAGCAAAGATGGAATGGATTTAGCCCTTTATGTAGTTGACACTGATACAGGAAATCTTGAATTCGCAGGGGCAAATAATCCTCTGGTTATGATTCGCGATAACGAAATCATACAAGTCAAGGGTGATAAAATGCCCATTGGCATCCATATGAGGTGTGATACTCCGTTTACCAACAATGTAATGGAATACAAGAAAGGTGACGTTCTCTACACCTTCTCCGATGGATATCCCGACCAGTTTGGAGGTCCCGATCAGCGTAAGTTCATGATCAAAAATCTTAAGGATCTACTTCTCGAGATACATCAAAAACCCATGGAGGAGCAGAGAGAAATACTTCACCAACGGCTGAATGATTGGCAAGGAGATACTCCGCGCATCGATGATGTTGTGCTAATGGGTCTCAGATTATAGAAATTTTTTACTACTTTTCAGGATGCAACATGTTGTGACAAACTGTTGCATTTTTTTTTGAAAACAAAAAAATAGGTAAAGTGACAATTATGACCAATAAGCAAATATTAAACGGCGATCCAAAGGTGTATGAAGTACTACAACATTTAGGGATTCTCTTCGATTACTACGAACACCCACCTGTTCCAACAGTAGAAGAAGCCTCAAAGTACTGGGTTGATATCGATGCGGCTCACTGTAAAAACCTGTTTTTCAGAAATCATAAGGGCAATAAGCATTATCTGGTTATATTCCATTATCTGCAAAATCTTAATATTCGTGATCTTGAGCAAAGGTTAAAGCAAGGCAAACTTAGCTTTGCCTCACCCCAAAGAATGATGAAGTATTTAGGCATTGAGCCTGGATCCGTTTCACCATTCGGTTTGATTCACGACATTGAAAACCATGTTAACCTATTCATTGACAATAACCTGAAAAAAGCAGAGCGCATCAGCTTTCACCCAAATCTTAATACCGCTTCACTGGTTATTTCTTTTCAGAATTTCGAAAAGTATCTGAAAGACACAGGAAACTCCTATGAATTCATTGATCTTTACTAAGTTTTAATGCCGAATAGCATTGAGCAGAATACCATCCGCCAAAAGGTCAGGAAGATAAGAAGGAATTACTATCGCAAAAAGATATACTTAAGCGATACACCTCCAAACCCCATCCTTAGATCAATGCTGGTTATTTCACCCAGTGGAATTTGAACGAATGGCTCAATAAGCATGCTGTTTTTTCCAATTGGAAAGGAGTAACCCATTGCCAAATTAGCCAGACCGAAGAGGTCAGCGTGGTTAAACATTCCGTAATGGCTGTTAAGTTTATCGGTAGTGTATAGCGTTGTCTGAAATACTTCGTTTGTTTCGCTGTTGTATACCTCTCCTCGGTAAATATTACTATATAAGTTCGTATAGCTCTGATTGAGGTACACTATTGTTGACATACCCGCTGAAACGTAAATGTTTTTTTCGTGCCTCTTTAGGATATCAAAAATAAAGTTAATGGGAATTTCCATGGCTATAATATCCATCGTTGTTTCGGATGAATATACCTGTCCAGCTAGATTGTTAAATGTCGGTGTAGTGTAGTCCATGCTGTTGGATATATTCTCCATACTATAGGTATGCTTTGCCAGAGCTAGTCCTGGCTGTATTGATATCCTATCTGCAATTTTTCGCTGAGCGTAAAGACCAATGGCAACACCAGGGCTTGTGGAGATCATATCCTCAGCAATGGCAATCATTCCGGAAAAACCAGCTCCAAATTTTGTTCTTGATCGCGTAGAAGCAATATTCTGGTAATCTAAAATATTTTGGGCAAGTGATGGCTCTAGGCTTTCGCTTTCGGAAGTAGTATCTGTCTCAGACCTTTCAACATCGGTGATAAATTGTACTTCTTTCTTCTCTTCTTCTAAGTAAGCAATTGGCTCCAGAACTTGATCTGTAACTTCTAATGCCTTATCGTCATCATTCTGAATAATGTGTGAAGATTCAATTTCTTCAGCTATTACTGTTTCTGAAATTTGAACATAGGTTATTGTTCTGTCTTGATCCCTTGTTTTAATAGTATGAAGATGATGTGAAATATCTTCTTCATTTGCCAATTTATCCTTTGAAATTGTTTTATCATTAGCAGGACTGGGAACTTCATCCTGCAACTTTTCAATTTCGACCAATGGTACTGAATATTCATCTACTTGCCTTGTTAACCTTATAGTTACAAAGCTACCCAGTGCAAGCAGAATGGTTAAGGTTGCCACCTTTGCCCAAAAGGGCAAGAATGCCCCAATCCGTTTTTGACCTCCCTGTTTCTGGCGAAAGGATTGCCACCCCGCATCGACCAAATGATCGGCGTTGTAGTTGTCAAAAACTTCCTTGACTTTTTGGCTAAACTTTTCGTCGAAACTATTCATTATAACTCCTAACTGTATTAAAATGTTTACTGTACAAATCCCTAAGCATTTTCTTTGCCCTTGTTAGGTTTGACCTTGAAGATGAAGGTGCAATTCCAAGCATTTCTCCAATCTCTTCGTGCGAGTAGCCCTCCATCTCGTGAAGGTTAAAGGTTACCCGATATGCATCTGGTAACTCGTCAAACAGCTTAAGTATATCGTCTGCTTCCAGTTCCTTTTCCATCCTTATATCCTGCTCATTGGTTTCGGGAATGCTATCTAAAAATACATTAGCCTGAAACTTCAGGTTTTTACGATAACTATCAATGGCTGTGTTCACCAATATCCTAGCAAACCAACTCTTGAAAGGTCTTGATGTATCGAATTCATTCAACCTTTCAAAAACCTTAAGGAAACTATCATTTACGATCTCAATGGCATCTTCGGGGTTTCTTGCATACCTTATTCCTATAGACATGGCAAAGGAAAAGAATCGCCTGTAGAGCAACTCCTGACACTTAACTTCTCCTTTTTTACAATTGCTAATAAGCTGCAGATCGGAGTAAATGTCCTCCTGCCTTTTTTTCGATGCCATTATGCTATA
This sequence comes from uncultured Rikenellaceae bacterium, assembly GCA_964509385.1. Classification (GTDB taxonomy): domain Bacteria; phylum Bacteroidota; class Bacteroidia; order Bacteroidales; family Tenuifilaceae; genus MWFE01. The sequence continues at coordinate 13,029 of CAZDXY010000029.1, read as the reverse complement.
CTAAATCGAACTTTAAATATAACTCCATTTGGCTCGATTTAATATTTAAAAATGCTTTAATCAAAGAACGTTTATTTTAGTTTATAGCTTACTCCAAATTGGAATGATGACTCCAATAACCTTTCATGGTATTCATCGAGGGAGAATGGTATGAGCGAGTGCGCTTTAAGATTTGGTGTTACAAAAAGGCCAACTCCCGATTTAAAGCGAAAAGCTGCACCAATTCCCAATGTCGCACCAAATCCTGTTTGGTTGTCCAGATACTGGGATGTGAAAAAATCCCAATCGATTAATACTCCCGCGTTGACAAAAAAGAATTTCAAAAAAATTGCCCTTAGTTTAAATGGCAAAGAGGTTAAAAATATCTCATCACGAATGGGCTCAACGGTAATGCCAATAAAAGCAGGCTCTATAGATATCTTATGATAGCCAAAGTCTATGCTGGTTTCAAAATCGAGCCAACTATTCAACGACTTAAAATAATGAAACCCTGCACCGTAGAAACCCCTGCCGTAATGACTTGCCGCTCCCTCTAATAGTTGAAACATAACCAAATCGTTTTCTCCTTTAGTAAAGGAAACACCAATTTCTGACCTACCCTGTGCATTAGCTAAAAAGTTACTCAACAGAAATATGTAAAATAGCATCCTTTTCATAAAGATTTCAACTATTCCTGAGGGTTAGCAATCTTTCCAATAAACATCAAGGTATTGGTAGTACGTTCACGAATTGTAAAAATGAACGGCTTGTCTATAACAAAAACTGGCGGTTCACTTGGCCCTGCACTTGTCAAATTAATACCAATGGTTGTAACCGCCGCCGCTTCAGTACCCTCCTCGTTCACCTCCACAAAGGCATTTTGCTTCACAAAATTCACATAGATAGATGCATCGGAAATACCCGAAAGATCTGCAGTAAATGGAATAAAAGCATCAACCATTCCCATGCTCTGCAGTTGCTCGTTCAGGAACTTTTCAAAAGAAAATTTGAACTTTGGCATAAAAACTTCTACTGAAGAGTAATCTGTAATCTCATCAATGGAAGAGGTGATTTCGTTCCATGTTTCGGCATTGAAGGAGCTGTAAAAACCAACCAAACTCTCAGTAGGGACAACAACCACCATGGTGAAATTTGTTCGACCGTAAGGTAACTCTATTGCTTGGTAATTAGCACCAAATCCATATTTTGCACCAACCAATCCATGCATAGTGCTCACATTAAGTGAAGTCCCATCATCAAGATAAAAAGGTCGGTTTTGGGTTTGGGATTTTACGAACTGATAGCTCCAATCACCTTTAAAGTAAAGCGCATTCATCAGGAACATTACGGCGTCGGAGTCAATTTCGTCAAGCACATTGGGTATTTTGCCGTATGTGTTATCACTTGCCCAACCATTTATTGTAGCCAATGCAGAAGGTAATCCAAAGTCTAACCCTTCTATATGAGCATCGTAATACTCACTCATGGTGCTTAAGAATGGAGACTCAACATCAAATCCCAATCTATAAAAAATGGCGTTTGCTAGGGCAATTTTAACCTTCGGATCTGCCTCCAACAGCTGCTTTACAAGGCTTTTGTACGCTTCGTTGATGTCGCCAATCTCAAGCTCATTTGGATACTTAAGCGTTTCCTTGAGCTGTTGATAGGTATCGCCCCCGCATCCGTTTAGCAGCATGGTTAACGCAACGCTTGCGCTTAAGGGCGAGAGCATGATATTTTCATCCTCTTCGGGTGCAACCAGCGTGAAAAGTTCAATCCCGAATTCGTTGTTGCCAGCAATTACGGCTGGGGCTTGGGCTGTAAGGTTAATCTCCTTTGGTATAAGGTTCGGTGTTACCTCTTCCTTTTTACATCCGGTTAATCCAAGAACAAGTATGATCATTAATGGAATTCTGCAGTTTTTCATCTTTTCATTTTTTTTCAAATAATTAGGTTTTAAATTATGCTGGTTATTGCCAATCATATTTGAATGGTGGTATTAAATACTCAGGATTAAAGTCGTAAATTCATGCTAAGCCAAACCTGAACTCCCTTACGGTATTCATTTACAAGAGAACTCTTCTCAAAACCTGGTGAAACAATGAGTTGAATACCAAACATTTTTGATGGATAAAGGGTTACTCCCCCTAAAATACTGGTGTTTACGATGCTAAATCGTTCTCTGGGTTCAGTGATTCTCTCCCCTGTCATATGCTCAATTAACGTTTCATTGTTATAGGTCCTCTCCCTGTAATCGTAAAGGATGAGCGTAGAATTTTCAATGAGCCAGAAATTCATTGTTCGGTTGACCCCCAAAAGAATATTAAATCGATCATTTATATCATGTTCGTATATAACTGGTATTTGAATGGATCGTAGCCTGGTGTCATACTTCCAGTTAATGGTTTTTTCCTCAATGGTTTTTTGGTAATTTTCATATGTTGAATTATACGTGTCACTTTCCGAGTGGTAATAGTAATAGGATTCCGAAAATGCATCCACACTTTCGCTGGTTTCGGTTAATTGGGTACGATATCCATAAATGGCTCCTATCTTAATTTTTTGTTTATCGCTAATGCTCCAGGTAAAGGCTGAACTTATGTTGTTGGCAATAACTTCCCTGTTTCCCGTCCCGTCTCTAAAGTCGTGCATTATCCCATAGCCCTCACTTTCGTATAAATAGCTGTTTGAACTGTAGTAGTATTCATTTTCCGATTCACTCTCAATGGTTGAATTAAGAACGAGGTCTTGCTTCCCCAAAGAAAACTGGTACATGAACCGAAAATTTAAATCTTCTCTGATTTCCCTTTCCCATATTAATCCAGCATAGATATTCGCCCCCTTATGATCCCAATCCTGATCCGAGAGGTACCAATTTTGGTAATCGCTCCAGTTGGTTGTACCCTGTTCCCCATATTTTGACATGGATTCGTCGTCTCTTCCCATTAATTGCCGAACGCTACCCGTGAGTAAACCTGCATGAATACCAACCCTACTCTTTTTTGTGGTGTAATTCAACCCAAGTGAATAATCCCAATGCTTGTAGCTCTGAGTTCTGCTTTCAAGCATTTTCCAGTATGATTGGTAATTAATCTGCTGTGTCCACATATTGTTGGTTCCAAAACTCCCCTCCCGATCAAAAACGAACATGCTCGTCTTTAACCCTAATGCCAACACATCACTAAGTTCCCAAGCCAGAAAGAAATTGACCGAATGTCCTTCGTGATACATCTCGTCCGAGCCTGAAAATCTATCAACAATATCATAGCCTTGAGTTCCTTCATAAGCAAAACCGTTTATATCCATACCTGCCATATTCCTATATATATCATAAGGTATGAAGTAATACTCTTCCCCCTGTGTAATTACTTGATAAGTAGCTCCTATGGAAATGGATTTTTTTAAAAATGGTAACCTCGATAGATAGGCAATGCTTATTAATGGTGTAATTTCCTTGCGATTAGAGGTATTGTAATACCAGTAATTAGGCCTGTATCCATAGTAACAGGGATAAAACCCGCCCCAATTATTGGTAACAATTTCTCGGGAGTTCCTCATATCCAAGTAGAAATAGTTTGATGGAAGCGTATCGCGGTGAAAGCGCGAAAGATTTGCCGGATTACGCTGAATATCAACAAGTGGCTGATCGAATGTCAACACTGATGCTGAAGAAAAATATTTTACCCCATAGGGGTTAACAAATGATGGCGAAAAGAAGAAGTCCGTCTGCTCAAAGTTCATCTCAAGAGGACGATCACTATAGTACTGAGCTTGCGCAATTACAGGTATTGCTGTAATCAAAATGAGAAATGATGCGATTGATTTATTCATACGAGTTTAGGTTAAGTACCCGCTCCAGATTTTTTATCCGAAAAAACGGGGGGAATTAATGTTCAAGTTTGAATTAATAATCAGTTTTTTTAATTATTTGATCCTATAAAACAGATACTATATTATCCATTACGTAATTATTCATCCAAACGCTGCAAGAACAAAAAACGTAAAAAAGGGCTGTCTTTAAAAAACATGACAGCCCTTTTTGCTCATGTAAACTTGTTTATCAGGAGTATACTAACCTAGCGCTTATACCTAATTTTTCTACATAAAATAATTTATTACTTCACTTCAGACCCATTGGCAACACCCTCGTTGGGTATAACCAAACGGAGTTTACCTCCCTCATCCTGCGCCATAAGGATCATACCATTCGACTCGATCCCTCTGATCTTTCGGGGTTCAAGGTTTACCAAAAAGGCTGCCTGCTTCCCAATCAGATCCTCTGGTTTAAAGCACTCGGCTATGCCCGAAACAACCGTCCGTTTATCAACTCCGGTATCTACGTAAAGTTTTAGGAGCTTTTGGGTTTTGGGAACAACTTCCGCATTCAGTATTGTCCCAATTCGGATATCCATCTTCATGAAATCCTCATAGGTAATAATTTCCTTTTGTGGTGTAACTGTATGATTATTGATCTGATTCATCTCTTTTGTGGCTAAAAGTTTGGCAAGTTGATTTTCTATTTCAATATCCTCAACCTTCTCGAATAGCAGTTCCGGTTGCGCAACCATATGCCCAACGGGCAAAAGATCTAATTTACCACCATTACTCCATCCCAAATCTTTAACATTTAACATCTGGCTTAACTTATCGGTAGAGAATGGAAGGATTGGTTCAAGAAGAATTGCAATATTGGCAGTAACCTGAAGGGCAATGTTAAGAATTGTTCCCACACGCTCAGGACTGGTTTTATATAGTTTCCATGGTTCAGAATCGGCTAAGTACTTATTGCCCAATCGGGCAATATTCATGGCCTCTCGAAGTGCATCGCGAAAGCGAAATCCTTCAAGGTTCTTCTCAATGGCAACCCTAATTTTGGGGAGTTCAGCAATGGTTTCACGATCGTAATCGGTTAGCTCTCCAAGTGCAGGCACCTTCCCTTCGAAGTACTTGTGAGTTAAAACCATAGCACGATTCACAAAATTGCCCAGAATGGCAACCAACTCATTGTTATTGCGTGCCTGAAAATCCTTCCATGTGAAGTCGTTGTCCTTGGATTCGGGCATGTTAGCGGTAAGGGTGTAGCGAAGTACATCCTGCTTGCCGGGAAAATCCTGTAGGTATTCATGTAGCCAAACCGCCCAGTTGCGCGAAGTTGATATCTTATCGCCCTCAAGGTTTAGAAACTCGTTGGCAGGCACATTGTCGGGCAGAATGAAACTTCCCTCGGCATTAAGCATGGCTGGAAAAACAATGCAATGGAAAACTATATTATCCTTACCAATGAAATGGATCATCCGTGTTTCTTTATCCTTCCAGTACTTCTCCCAATTGGGTGTTAACTCCTTGGTGGCCGAAATGTAACCAATGGGTGCATCGAACCATACGTATAGCACTTTACCTTCGGCACCCTCAACTGGAACAGGAACTCCCCAGTCCAAATCGCGGCTCACCGCCCTCGGTTGTAAGCCATGATCGAGCCAACTCTTACATTGCCCGTAAACGTTAACCTTCCACTCCTTATGATCCTCCAGAATCCACTTCTCAAGGAAACTCTGATACTTATCAAGAGGCAAAAACCAATGCTTTGTTGGTTTCAAAATGGGTTTAACTCCACTTAGGGTTGATCTAGGGTTGATCAAATCTGTAGCATTCAGGCTGGTTCCGCATTTCTCGCATTGATCGCCATAGGCATTCTCGTTGGTACAATGAGGGCAAGTTCCGGTGATGTACCTGTCAGCTAAAAACTGGTTAACCTCTGTATCAAAGTATTGCTCGGTGGTTTTCTCAATGAAAACCCCATCATCATAAAGCTTGCGAAAAAACTCAGATGAGGTTTGATGGTGTACAGGAGACGACGTTCGAGCATAAATATCGAAGGCAATACCAAAATCTTTGAATGATTTCTTAATGATGGTATGATATTTATCGACAACATCTTTCGGTGAAACTCCCTCCTGCCTTGCTTTAATGGTTATGGGAACGCCATGCTCATCGGAACCACAAACCGAGATTACATCCATTCCCTTCATTCGAAGGTAACGAGTATAGATATCAGAAGGGATGTAAACACCCGCCAAGTGCCCTATGTGAATAGGTCCATTTGCATACGGTAATGCCGATGTAATTAGGTAACGTTTATAGGCTTTCATAACCAAATAATTATTTATCAAAAAAACTAGCCCTTGTGGGGCTAATATATATACTTATATATTAACTTAGTTTATTAAAAAGTGGGTAAATTTAACATACAAATATAACAACATTTTTTTCATTTATTTAATGGAACTAATTACACCTCCTGCTCTTAAACAGGGTGATACCATAGGGATTATTGCTCCTGCACGTAAGGTTTCTCCCGGTGAGGTTGAACCTGCTATAAGCTTAATTAAAAGCTGGGGGTTAAATGTTGTTCTTGGTGATAATCTGTACAACGAGTATAACCAATTCTCAGGAACCGACGAACAAAGAGCTTCCGATTTACAAAATATGATTAACAACCCTAATGTTTCGGCAATTCTCTGTGCAAGGGGTGGATATGGATCTGTTCGTCTTCTTAACTTAATCAATCTCAGGGATTTTCAACGCAACCCAAAGTGGATTGTTGGTTATAGCGATATTACTGTATTGCATGGAATACTGAACTCCTGGTACATGGTAGAAACCATACACGGTATTATGCCATTTGCGTTTCCACGCGATGGTTCAGAAAATGAATCTACCCAAAGCCTTAAGAGTATCCTTTTCGGCGAGAGCCCTACATACATAACATCTTCACATCCTCTTAATAGGGCAGAAAAGGCACAGGGTTTTTTAACCGGTGGAAATTTGTCCATTTTATACAGCCTCTCGGGAACTGATGCCGACATTATCACCGAAGGTAAAATCCTTTTCATTGAAGATCTGGATGAATACCTATATCATATTGACAGAATGATGATGAACCTCAAGCATAGCGGGAAACTTAAGAATCTAGCCGGGCTTATAGTAGGAGGTATGAATGATATGCATGACAATACGATACTTTTCGGAAAAAATGCCTTTGAAATTGTAAAGGATGCCGTTCAGGAATACGATTACCCCGTTTGCTTTGATTTCCCTAGCGGACATCAGGATACCAACCTTGCATTAATACTTGGTAGGGAAGTAACAATGAAAGTAAATGATAAAACTACTACTCTTCAATTCTCTCCCCCCTCATGCAAATTATAATCCTGACACTGTTTATTTTTCTGTAAACTTAATTGCCGTTATTCTGTAATATGGAAAATTACAGATGCCTAACGGCATTATAACCTTCAGGTATCTCAAATATTTTTGAGTTTAAGGTAGTTTCGTTGATCTCAACAACAGCAATGCGCAATTTGTCTTTTCGAAGTAAAGTGCGTTCTTCGGTTAATAACGGGAAATAACGATCACATCCGGGAATGTTATTAAAAATTTTCAGGCTATATTCCGTTCGATCTAAGAATTTTAGTAATGATTCGAAAAAATCAAAACGTTCCTCGGCAACCCAATAGGCTATCTCAGTATTACGCTGAACATCTTTAACACGCCATTGGTAACACTTATAACCATTGATTTCCTTATAATTTCCCGTTTTCTTCAGATTAAGCGAATTGGATATAGTGCCATTTGATGGAGAAACGGTTATATTTGTGTAAAGTTTTTGCTGATGCGAAATGGCTATTGCCATTTCCTTGGGTAAATTGATAATTCGACTAGCCTGCAACTGATAATTCTTATTAAATTCATCCACCCTAATCATATCACCTTTTACCATAATGGTAATGTAGGTAGTGTCAAAAACTGTTTCGCAAACAAAACTAATATTCCCCTCAAAATCAGATGCTATTGAGTTTGTGTTGGGATTAAATAATAAAAATGATAAGATAATTAGTAAAAAAATACGATTCATTATTCCAACGTCTAGATGCAATGAATTATATTGCAAAAAAAACCTTTTGTTACAAATAAACATGAGAAATATTGATGATTTGCCTCATCACCAGAAAATTGGGAAAGAAGGTGAAGCCTTTGCCTTGGAATGGGTTAAACGTAATGGCTATAAGGTTCTTCATACTAACTGGCGTTTTGGCAAAAAGGAACTCGACATAGTAACCCTAAAGGACAATATGATTATTGTTTTTGAGGTTAAAACACGCTTGAACGATTACTGGGAAGAGCCCAAGGAAGCTGTTAGGCATCGAAAACAAAAAAATATTATTGAAGCTGCCGATGCCTATGTCAATCATTATGATTATGACATGGAAGTGCAATTCGATATTTTAAGTCTTTTGCATAAAGGGAATGGTTTTGAACTTGAGCACATTCCTGATGCTTTTTACCCAACACTTTAAAATATTACTATGAATATTGAAGATCTTAGAGATTTTTGTCTTAACCTAATGGGAACAACAGAAAGTTTCCCTTTTGATGAAACAACTCTGGTTTTTAAAGTTGGCGGAAAAATGTATGCACTGGTTGATCTGGAAGGACCTCTTAGTATTAATATTAAATGTGACCCCGAGAAGGCAATTGAACTAAGAGAACAATATTGTTGTGTGATTCCGGGTTACCATATGAACAAGAAGCATTGGAATACGATTATGATAGATGGATCGATTTCCGATAAAACAATTATGGGATGGATTAATGATTCTCATAACATTGTTTTTAACTCACTACCAAAAACAAAACGTCAAATGCTGATTAATAATCATAATATTTTATAATTTTGGTACAGGAGTTGTAATGCACTATTCGTTAAATTGATAAAAACTACAGATATGAAATCGTTTTCGTTTACCTTAATAATCCTTTTTTTTATAGGATTGAGTGCTCAGGCACAGGAAATTTACCATGTTACCAGAGTTAGTGGTAGTATTACCAATCTTAAAACAGGTCAACTTGTTTCTGCAGGTGATGCTTTAAATCCCGATGACCATCTGCTATTTGAAAGTCTCGACAGCTATGCCATTACCATTGGCGAAAACATGAATCGATATCTTTTGAAGTTAACTGAAATGGAAGTAGCTGTTGATCATAGAATGTTGACCTCCTCTGTCAAAGAGGTTGCGACCCCAACTAAGATGCGTAACCTTATGCTTGCTCGTTTTGATCCTAACCAATCTGAAATCAACGATTTAAAACAATACTTTGGAAACGATAAATTCTCAATTATCGGAGATGCTGTTGACGTTCAACTTGACCAGCAAAAATATCCTCTCTCCGATGACAAATTCATAGTATTCTATTACCGTGTTGATAATAACCCTATTTCTAAGAAAATTGGACATCAGGAACAAACCCTTGTTCTGGAGAAGGATAAACTAATTACTAGTAGCGCAGGATTTATAACGGGTAATGAAATATCGAATCTTGCTGTTTATGAGTATGAAAGGTCAACTAATAAAAGCTATGAGATTACTAAGTTCACCCTTGTTTTTGTTGATAAAGATGAATTACAAAATGAGTTTTACACCATAATCCCCATACTAAAAAGACAAAGAATGGCTGATGATGATATCAAGAAGTATTTGATAGAGTACTACTACGATTTTTATGGTGCTACAGACTCTAAAACTATCGATCAATTTGCAACGCAAATTGTAAAAAACTACTCTTTGTAGAGTATCCTCATAATCCCAAAAAGGCTTCCCTGAAATAGAGAAGCCTTTTTTTTAGCTCAATTTGAACTTTATGGGGTTGGTAAGCTGTTCTTAAATTCCTGATATCTCTCTGGGAAAGTTTCTCCAATTTTGCTACCAAGACTCTGCCATACAGCATAAATTGCCTCGATACGATTTTCTGGGGACGGGTGTGTACTTAAAAATTCGGGGGGGGTTGAAGCACCATCCAATTTTTCAAAGAATCCAGCAACTCCAAGTGGATGGTAATCTGTGTCATAGAGATACTTAACGGCATACTCATCAGCCTCGTACTCGTTATTTCTACTATACTTGAGTGCTCCCAAGCCCAGTGCTAAATCCGCAATGATTGATTCTAAAACGCTGGGGTTTTCACCCAAGATAATACCCAAGAGCAAGCTAAAACCGTACTGTTTGGTAAGCATTTCGGTTGAATGCCTTCTGTCGGCATGTGCCATTTCGTGCCCCACCACACCGGCAAATTGAGATTCATCATCCAAAAAATGGATTAAACCTGTATAGAAGTACATGTAACCTCCTGGTGCTGCAAAAGCATTAAGTATATCATCTCTATGTATAATCTTAACCTCCCAATCGAAACGCTGTGCATAGCGAAATTTATCTGATTGCAGTATTTCATCGCGAATGCGATACAGATGATCGTAAGCCTCAGGATAATCATCAATGCTAAGTATGGGGTAGTTTACAGGATCGGCAAGAATTGCAGAATCGAGTTGTTGGCCAAATTGGATATCCTGATCAACGGTAAAAAAGTTTACCTTACCCTCGTCGCATCCATAAAAGGTATATAATGCAAGGGTAAAAGTTAAAACAAATATTTTTTTCATGGCTATAGTATTATTTACAAACTTAAGTGATTTTTATTATCCAAGTCAAATTAAATGTGAATAATTTTGGATTATCACTACGTAAAAAATCGCTATTGAGATATGAATCATATTATTATTCAATTGAAAAATCCTTCACATAACCAACTTTAATAATGTGCATACTTTTTGTTCACAAATGGTAATTTCATTTAAATTTGCATTAAAAAATGGGTAACTTGTTTATCATTGAGCACATTGACCGAATAATTGTATCTACTTTAGTAGTTTTATCGGGTCTGGGGTTACTATTCATAATCCTAAAAGCAATTAAACATCATGTAAGTAAATTAAAAAACAGGGGATCCAAAGTAAAGATTCTTTGGAAAATAATCCTTCCATTACTTTTCCTTGTTTTAGCTTTAACTTTTAAGCTGAACTTAGCCATTCTGGTTCACGATCCCGAACTTCTGGATTCATTAAACCAGCTTCTTATTATATTACTTATAATTGCTGGTGCCTGGATACTGATAAATTCCATTAGAATAACACGAATTATCATTCTTACTGGTTATGATATCAGTCAAAAGGATAATCTAGTTGCCCGCAAGATGCACACCCAACTAAAAATTCTTGAAAGGGTACTAGTATTTATTATCATTTTCGTTGCATTTTCCATAGCATTAATGTCATTTGAGTCCATACGGAGGATAGGTATTAGCCTTTTTGCCTCAGCAGGAGTTGCGGGGATCATTCTTGGGCTTGCAGCCCAAAGGGTTATTGGGTCAATTTTAGCAGGAATGCAGCTAGCGATTACTCAACCAATTCGTATTGATGATGTTGTTATTGTAGAAGGGGAATGGGGCTGGATTGAAGAAATTACATTAACCTACGTTGTAATTAGGCTTTGGGATAGAAGAAGGTTGGTGGTTCCAACAACATACTTTATTGAAAAACCTTTTCAAAATTGGACTCGACAATCATCTGACATTCTAGGGTCCGTATTTATCTTTACAGATTACACAATGCCTGTGGGAGAACTTAGAGAAGTATTCCTTAAAATTCTCGGAAAAACTGAACTTTGGGATGGTGACATTGCAAATGTTCAGGTTACTAACTCAACCAATCAAGCATTAGAAATACGATTTCTTATGAGCGCTGTTGATTCCCCAACGCTATGGGATCTTAGAGTTTTTGTACGTGAGAAACTGGTTGAATATCTACAAAGACATCACCCAGAAAAACTACCTAAAACCAGAGTTTTTATTAACAATCAAGATATTTAATTCCAAAATCATACAACTATTGCATTTGATAATAACATATTCCCATTATTAAGTACTAATTTTGAACTATTAAAAAAATTGAGAGTTAACATGATCAGATACTCACTCGGCTTAATTCTATCAATTCTTACTCTTTGTTCTTATGCTCAACCTTTGGTTAGCTATTACATAGGTAGTCGATCAGAGGCAAGTCGAGGGCAGCGATTTAAAACCATAGAAGAATCATCTGAGGTTATTATAAAAGGAGTAGCTCCCATACCATATAAGGTTGTTAAAGAATTCAACCCACAAGGGAATATTGTTTCGTCAATTTCCTATAACTCAGCCGGAGGTAAAACAGCCGAAACACGATGGGAATATATTGATGGTGTTAAACTTAAGCAAAAACACCACAGGTATTTTGCAAACATTGCGGGTTGGCGCGAAGAGGTTGTGAACGTTGAGTATGATCAGGACAAATTTCTTCCAATAAAAATTGAATTGCTTAAGGAGGGTAAAGTTTTTCAAAGTGCTTCTCTCACGTCTGACTCCTTGGGGAGGATTGAATTGGCTGAAGTTTACGGTAGTACAGGAGCCCATATTACCACCGAGAAACTAATTTACATTGTTCAATCCAACATGATAAGGGTGATGGTTTACAGAGCCAATGGTCAATTTCATGGGAGTTGGACCTACCCCATGGATCCCAACAAAGAATTTAACTTCGAATCTGTTGCACGCCAGTATTATCCCAATGGAGATGTTATGGTGGAAACCCTTACCAATTCAATGCAAGGTGATCAGGCATACTTTTACGAGTACCAGTATGATTCGCAGGGGAACTGGATTGCAAAAGAAACATACCAAGTTACTATAGGCAGGAATAACAGTATCAGGAATAAAAAAATTGAACATCGAATTACACGAAAAATTTCTTACTACTAACTTTACTATATAGTTTTTATCTTCTCATTATTTATTTAATCCATGACCAGCATTTTAACATTTACGCTTCGTCCTTTAAAAAAGGATGATGCCTCTTCAATTGCATTTAATGCTAACAATCGAAAAATTTGGGAGGGAGTTCGTGATGTTATACCTTATCCCTACTCCGAAAAGGATGCTGAATTCTTTATTGAATACGCCTTGGGTGCACAAAGAGAAATTATAAATGCAATTGATATTAATGGTAAGGCCGTAGGAGTCATAGGGTTACACCTTAAAGAAGATGTATTTAAGCTAAACGGCGAAATTGGATACTGGATTGGTGTTGACTATCAAGGGAAAGGAATTGTAACAAAAGCAATTGCT
>CAZDXY010000028.1:0-33894 GCA_964509385.1 uncultured Rikenellaceae bacterium | reverse complement strand
GATGCTTGGACCCCAACTTGCAAGCCTTCATAATTTGGGCTTTTACCTATGGTTGGTTTCAGAAGCGCGAAATCAGATAGAGAAAGGAAATTTTAAAGCTTGGAAAAGTCAAATGGTTAAAAAGGTTTCGGTTCGATTATGAGAAAACTTGGCCTAAAAATAATCGACATCTACATTATTCGAAAGTTTATCGGAACATACTTCTTTGCCATTCTCCTTATCGTAGGCATTGCTGTTATTTTTGATATGGCTGAAAAAATGGATGATTTTGTTGGAAAAGGAGTTCCTCTAAAAGCCATTGTTTTTGAATATTACATGAACTTCATTCCATACTTTGCCAACCTATTCAGCTCGCTATTTACCTTCATCGCCGTTATTTTCATTACCTCCAAAATGGCCTATAATACAGAGATTATAGCCATTCTTAGTAGTGGTGTAAGTTTTAAAAGGATGATGCTACCGTACTTCATATCAGCATCATTGATTGCAATCTTTTCATTTCTGCTTGCCAGCTTTGTAATCCCGCCTGCAAACCGAATTAGGATTGATTTTGAAAACAATTACCTACGTAAACCAATATCCAATACTGAAAGAGATATTCATCGTCAAGTACGTCCTGGTATATTTGTTTATATGCAATCTTATAATTCCAATTCAAAAATTGGATATAAATTTTCCATGGAACTTTTCGAAAACGGCGAATTAAAATCAAAGATGATCAGCGATTTTGTTAAATGGGACACAACTATTCAGAAATGGACTGCAAACACATATCAAATTAGAAATTACCTAAATGGTAAAGAAGAATTGATTTACGGTGAAAAAATTGATACAACTTTTTTTCTTACTCCATCTGACTTTGCAAGAAGGCTTAATATAGTAGAAACTATGAATATGTTTGAGCTTAATGAATTTATAGATGAGCAAAAATTACAGGGATCTGATATTGTTGATTTCTACTTAATTGAAAAGTACAGCCGCTTTGCATACCCCTTTTCCACTTTTATTCTAACTCTCATTGGAGTTTCACTTTCCTCGAGAAAGGTTCGTGGTGGTATAGGTTTGCATATTGGATTAGGGTTAGCTCTTAGTTTCAGCTTTATTCTTTTTATGCGTTTTACCACCATGTTTGCGGTAGGTGGAAACTTACCTCCTCTTCTATCTGTTTGGATACCCAGTATTGTATATGCAATCATTGCGTTAGCGCTATACAGATCAGCACCTAAATAATACCCATTGAATTTGGAGTATTTACTAATTGATACTATTAAACATCTTGACTTTCTCTCATAAAAGGTTTAGCTTTGCATATCAACCCAAATTTTATTACTATGAACTACAATACAATTATTGAACAACTAGGCGATAGGGCAAAGTTTTTGCTCGATCACAAGAGTCAAACTTTACCCAAAGAGCAACTACATTTGCCAGGTCCCGATTTCGTTGAACGGGTAGTTTCGCAGTCAAACCGTTCACCAAAGGTTTTACGGAGCCTACAAGGCATGTTTTGTCATGGTAGACTGAATGGAACAGGTTATCTTTCGATTCTTCCAGTAGACCAAGGGATTGAACATACTGCAGGGGCTTCATTTGCACCCAATCCCATCTATTTTGATCCAGAAAATATTGTCAAACTTGCCATCGAAGGAGGGGCCAATGCTGTGGCTTCTACATTTGGGGTTCTGGCTGCTATTTCCAGAAAATATGCCCACCGAATTCCTTTCATCGTTAAACTAAACCATAATGAGTTGCTAACTTATCCCAACAAATATGATCAGATTATGTTTGGGTCTGTTGAGGAAGCATGGAATTTAGGAGCAGTTGCGGTTGGAGCAACCATTTACTTCGGTTCGGAAGAGTCTAATCGTCAGATCATGGAAGTAGCGGAAGCCTTTGAGTATGCTCACGAATTGGGCATGGCAACCGTTTTATGGTGTTATCTACGCAATAATAGCTTCAAAAAAGATGGTACCGACTATCATGTTGCAGCCGATTTAACCGGGCAGGCAAACCATTTAGGTGTTACCATTCAGGCAGATATCATTAAACAGAAACTACCAGAAAATAATGGAGGGTTCAAAGCAATCAGCTTTGGAAAAACCCACGACAAAGTATACACCCAACTCTCAAGCGATCATCCCATAGACTTAACTCGTTATCAGGTGATTAGCTGTTACAATGGCAGAGCCGGTTTGATCAACTCAGGTGGAGCATCAAGCGGTGCTAGCGATTTGGCTGAAGCTATCTTCACCGCAGTAGTGAACAAACGTGCTGGTGGTATGGGACTTATCAGCGGGCGTAAAGCTTTTCAACGACCCATGAAAGATGGAGTTGAGATTTTAAATGCAATACAGGATGTATACCTAAGCAAAGAGATCACAGTAGCATAGGTGTGGTATTTTTATATAATAACAACCCCGATACTAGTTTTCAGCATCGGGGTTGTTTATTACCAAACTATATTTTTTTGCTGAAAACAACATTTTTTTGCAACTTGGCATCCTAAAAATTCCTTTTTAGTAAAACACAATTAGAGATAAATCTTTATGTCAGATAATTCGTTAGCACGCGATAGTTTTGGAAGTAAATTTGGAATCATTGCTGCAGCAGCAGGATCGGCTGTAGGGCTAGGCAATATTTGGAAGTTCCCTTACGTAGCTGGAGAGAATGGAGGTGGAGCATTTATGTTAATATACCTTTTCTTTGTTCTACTGATTGGTGTTCCGGTTATGATGTCGGAGTTTGCCATTGGACGACGGGGACAAAGGAATGCCTTCGGTTCTTTTAGCATTATTGCCCCTGGTACCCGTTGGAATCTGATCGGTTTTATGGGTGTAGTGGCTGCATTTTTTATTCTTGCCTTTTATAGTGCTGTAGCTGGATGGACTCTGGAGTATATTGTACATTCCGTTACACACCGCTTTGCAGGGCAAAGCACTGAGCAGTTGGCTGATACTTTTAGCAGGTTTATTTCTAACCCTCTCCGGCCAGTGGCCTGGCAGCTGGTATTTATGGTTTTAACAGCACTTATCGTTTTAGCTGGAATAAAAAAGGGTATTGAAAAATACACCAAATTGCTAATGCCCATTCTCTTAGTATTGATTATTTTACTTTGTATACGATCGGTTACCCTTGAAGGAGGCGGTAAAGGTCTATCTTTTCTTTTTAAACCCGACTTTTCGAAAGTAACAGGCAAAACATTTCTGTTTGCTCTAGGACAAGCATTTTTCTCACTAAGCTTGGGTATGGGTGCACTAATAACCTACTCATCGTATTTCGGTAAAAAAGAGAACCTGGCTTCAACTGCCATGGAAGTTTCACTAGCTGATACAATTATAGCCATACTGGCAGGGGTAATGATATTCCCTGCAGTTTTTGCCTTTGGTATTGAACCCGATTCGGGTCCAAGCCTTGTATTTATTACCTTACCTGGAATTTTTCAGCAGATGCCCGGGGGAGATTTCTTTGGAGCACTTTTCTTCATTCTTCTGGCTGTAGCCGCCTTAACATCAACCATTTCGTTGATGGAAGTGGTGGTAGCATTTTTCTCAGAAGAACTTAAGATTACACGTAAAAAAGCTACAGCAATAGCCACCCTTGCCATTTCTGTGCTTGGTGTTTTCGCTTCGCTCTCCTTTGGTCCATTAAAAGATGTTACCCTCTTCAATAAGAGCATCTTTGATATCCTGGACTATACGGCCTCCAATGTACTACTACCCCTTGGTGGTTTGTTTATTGTTCTATTTGTTGGGTGGTTTGCCGGAAAGCGAATACTTTACCCCGAACTATCAAATAACAATAAGCTAAAGGTATCATACTTCCCCATTTTCATCTTTGTTGTTAAGTTCATTGCCCCATTTGCCATAGCGGCCATATTTATCTACAGCATTTTCTGGGGAGGGCTGGGTTAATTACCAGTTTATGTACGTTGGCACCCTACGATGGTTTGTTGCTTTCTCAAATGCGTAGGCAATTTCTAGCAATACGGGTTCACTCCATGCTTTACCAAAAAAGGATATGCCAACTGGCAAATCATCAATATAACCCATAGGTAATGTTATGATTGGATAACCAGAATGTGCTGATGGTGATGAACTCCCTAACTGAAAACTATCGCCATTGATCAAATCGGTTTTCCATGCGGGGCTCCCAGTTGGTGCCATAATGGCATCCAGATTAAATTCTTTCATAACTCTATCTATTCCCTGTTCACCTGAGCCTTTTTTTAACATGGCTAACGCTTCCCGATATTCGTTGGAGTTTAAATCGTCCTTTTCCTGGGCCATCAACAGGTACTTCTGATCAAAATACATTAATTCAATGGAATCGGTGAGGTTAAATGCTATCAACTCTACAAGGTTTTTTATGGGAGCGTTTGGGCCAAGCGATTCAAAATACTTATTCAATCCATCCTTATACTCGTAAAGCATAACCTGAAAGGAATATGCACCTGTTCTTTCCTTGGATATCTCATCCAATTCAACAATTATTGCTCCTTTTTTCTTTAAAAGCTCAATGGTTTGATACATGAGGGTATCAACCTTAAAATTGATGTTTAAAGGTGCTTTAAAAAACCCTATTCTTTTTCCCATTAATCCATCTTCTTTAAGGAATTGAGTGTAATCATTGAAAAAATTTCCTTCACTACCTTTGGTTTTTTCATCAGTTTCATCAATACCCACTAAAACTCCCAAGCAAATTGCGACATCCTTTACAGTTCTTGCCATTGGTCCGGGTGAATCCTGAGTATAAGAGATAGGAATAACACCTGACCTGCTAACCAAACCTACTGTTGGCTTCAAACCTACAATACCTGTTGCATGCGAAGGGCATACAATGGAACCGTTTGTTTCAGTACCTATAGCAAGCATTGCAAGGTTAGCAGATACGGCCACAGCAGAACCAGAACTTGATCCACAGGGATTTCGGGTTAAATCGTAAGGATTCTTCGTTAATCCCCCCACACCACTCCAGCCACTTGTGGATAGTTCACCCCTGAAGTTAGCCCACTCGCTTAAATTTGCTTTGCCAATAATAATAGCACCTGCTTCCTTCAGCTGTTTAGCAACATGGCTTTCCTTAAGGGGAAAAGAATTCATCAATGCCCGTGAGCCTGCAGTGGTTGGCATTTTATCGTGGGTATCGATATTGTCCTTTAATACAATGGGAATACCATGCATGGGTCCTCTGCACTTCCCACTTGCCAGCTCAACATCCAATTCTTCAGCAATGATAAGGGCATCGGGATTGATAGTAATAATTGAATTTAGCGAAGGTCCATTTCTATCAATCGCTTCTACTCTTTCAAGGTATGCATTTACAACCTCTTTAATGGTATACTCACCATCCTTATACCCTTTCTGAAGTTGGGATATATCATATTCTAAAAATTTGAAGTTGTCCTCAAACTTACAGGAATCTTTATGTTCAGTTTTACAGGATATCAGAATGATCAACTGTGAAATGGCGATTAGAATAACCATTCTTCCGAGGATAATATTAAAACCTTTTACTTTCATCTTCACTTCGATTTTATTTATACTATGGTTTTTGGTTCGTTGGGTTTTTCATCATTTAAATTTCTTGATGGTTGAAAATATACAATTATCTCTTTCAAAGTTAACATTTTCTCAAATAGTTATCCTTCTATAATAATGATATCAAATTGGAGTATAGGAAAAAACTCATAGAATGCGTTTAATTTTTTTGTAAAATTGTATTATCCAAATAAAAGTACAAGTCAAAAAACAATGATTGGCATCGACCAAAGAATAAATGATCTTTTTCAACCTGTGGTTGATGCACTTGCGCAGGTGCTATTCTGGGATCCTTTAAATGCAATAGGAATTGACATTGGTGCAACGGCTCCTATTGTGGTGATATGGCTTATACTGGCTGGGTTATTCTTTACCATTCGAATGAAGTTTATTAATATCCGTGCCTTTGGACACGGGTTGGCACTGGTTTCAGGAAAGTATAAAACGGGCAAAAAAGATGGTGAGGTTAGCCCCTTTCAGGCTTTAGCAACAGCACTATCAGCAACCGTTGGATTGGGAAATATTGCAGGAGTGGCTATAGCGATAAGTATTGGGGGACCCGGAGCTACTATTTGGATGATAATGGCTGGTTTTCTAGGCATGTCGTTGAAATTTACCGAGTGTACTTTGGGTGTCAAGTATCGTCAGGTTGATAAAGAAGGGAAGATATCCGGAGGACCTATGTACTACCTAAAAAAGGGGTTTGAGAAGAGGGGTGTTAAAAGTGTGGGCACTTTTCTCTCAGCCCTTTTTGCCATACTGGTGATTGGTGGCTCATGCGGTGGAGGCAATATGCTTCAGGCAAATCAGGCATTCTCCCAATTTCAATATGTTGTGCCACAGGCACAAGGGTACGGTGCTGTTTTTGGATTGGTGCTTGCATTTATGGTAGGCTTGGTTGTAATTGGTGGAATAAAAGGTATTGCAAGGGTAACTAGCAAGTTAGTTCCCTTTATGGCAATCCTTTATGTAGGAACAGCGCTTTACATCATAGGAGTACATTTTTACCATATTGGTGATGTTTTCAGGTTGATTTTCAATGGAGCCTTTGGACTTGATGCAGTTGGTGGAGGTATATTTGGTGCACTTTTCATTGGATTTCAACGTGGGGCATTTTCCAACGAAGCGGGTATTGGATCATCGCCCATTGTACATGCTGCAGCAAAAACCACCGAACCGGTGAGCGAAGGCATGGTGGCTCTACTAGAGCCATTTGTTGACACTATTGTGGTTTGCACCATGACAGCCATGGTGATAATTTGTACAGGCTTCCATATCAACCCCGAAGGGCTCGAAGGAACACAACTTACCGCTGCCGCCTTCGAAAGTATTCTGCCTTGGTTTCCATATATATTGGTTATCTGCATTTTTCTATTTGCCTTTTCAACAATGATATCGTGGTCGTACTATGGGCTTAAGGGATTCAACTACCTTTTCGAAAAAGGATTTATTAGACTAACTGGCAAAAAGAGATCTTCAGAAATAGTTTTTTACCTTTTATTCCTTACCTGTATTGTAATTGGCTCATCAAGTAGTTTGAGTGCAGTGATTGATTTTTCAGATATGATGATACTCGGAATGGCTTTCCCCAATGTTATAGGTTTGATTACTTTCTCAAAGGAAATATCCAGTGATCTCAAAGATTATTTGCACCGATTGAAAAATGGAAAAATTTTGAAATAATCTTATTGATACTGATTGTTTATCAAGAAAAATGCAAACCCTGAAAAAATTGTATATTTGCCAACAATTATTTAACTAAAAAATACTACTAATGAGATTTTTCATAGATACAGCAAACCTTGACCAGATACGTGAAGCTCACGACCTTGGCGTTCTTGATGGAGTAACCACAAACCCTTCGCTTATGGCAAAGGAGGGGATAAAGGGCGAAGCCAACATCAAACAGCATTACATTGATATTTGTAATATTGTAAAGGGTGGTGATATTTCGGCTGAGGTTATTGCAACTGACTATGAGGGGATGATCCGTGAAGGAAAGGAACTTGCAAACCTCCATCCGCAAATCGTTGTAAAGGTTCCCTGCACAAAGGATGGCATAAAAGCCATTAAGCACTTCACTGATTTAGGCATACGCACCAACTGCACACTTGTGTTCTCTGTAGGGCAAGCTCTTCTGGCTGCCAAGGCAGGTGCAACTTACGTTTCGCCATTCATTGGTAGGCTCGATGATATTTCCACTGATGGGGTTGAACTTATCCGTCAAATTGTTGATGTTTACAGCTACTACGATTATGGCACACAGGTTTTAGCCGCATCCATTCGTCATACCATGCATATTATTCAGTGCATGGAAGCTGGTGCAGATGTAGCAACCTGCCCTCTAAACGCAATCCTTGGTTTGCTAAATCACCCCCTTACCGATATTGGGCTTACAAAATTCCTGGAGGATTACAAAAAGGTTAATGGATAGCATCCGTTATGGATTTTGGTTTGAAAACCCCTACTAATGCTTGTAAAGATCTATCCCGAAAATCCCAATCCAAGACAAATTGAGCTTGTAGTTGATACCTTACGTGATGGTGGTATTGTTATTTACCCCACCGATACAGTGTATGGGATAGGATGCGATATAACCAAACCAAGAGCAGTAGAACGAATAATTAAGATGAAAGGGATAAAACCCAAGGATGCAAACTTCTCGTTTATTTGTAGTGATCTAAGCCATATTTCAGATTTTGCCAGGGTTGACAACAGCACTTTTAAATTACTCAAGCGAAATCTTCCTGGACCCTTTACATTTATTCTACCCGGATTAAACAGAGTACCCGATTATTTCATAAGCAAACGTAAAACGGTTGGTATTCGAATACCTGCAAATCCAATTCCCATTGAAATTGTGAGGGTGCTGGGTAACCCAATTCTTACAACATCGGTTAAAGATGATGATGAAATGCTACAGTATACCACCGATCCTGAATTAATTTACGAAAAATATGCTGAATTAGTTGACATAGTGGTTGATGGAGGTTATGGCAACAATATCCCCTCTACAGTTGTCGATTGTACTGAATTAGAACCAATAGTAGTAAGAGAAGGGTTGGGAGTATTGAGCTAATTAAGCTATTTTCACCTTATAAGCTGCGCTAAACTTCCCCTTTGTAATGGCATTGAGTTTACTCTTAAGTATCTGCCTTCTAATGGGTGAAACCCTATCGGTAAAAAGAATTCCCTCCAGATGATCGTACTCATGCTGGATTACTCTAGCCGCAACTCCATCGAAATGATCTTCATATACATTGAAGTTTTCATCAAGGTATTTAATAGTTATGGAATCGGGGCGCTCCACATCTTCCCTTAGGTTAGGAATGCTTAAACAACCCTCATTATAGAGTACCTGATTTTCGGAGCGTTCTACTATTTTGGGATTGATGAAAACCTTTTTGAAATCTTTCAGCTCTGGATGATCTTCTTCCAAGGGTGAGGCATCAATCACAAAAAGTCTAATGGGTATGCCTATCTGTGGAGCAGCAAGCCCAATACCATCAGAATTGCTCATGGTTTCGAACATATCACCTATAAGCTCTTTGAGCTTAGGATAATCTGATGCTATTTCAGCACTAACCTTTCTTAAAACGGGCGATCCGTATACGTATACTGGCTTAATCATTTATTGTGTAATTTTTTAAAATCCAAACTTTCCAGGTACGATTGAAGAATTATTGTGGCACTAATCGTATCAACCAACGCCTTATTCTGTCTATCCTTCTTTTTTAATCCTCCATAAAGCATAGCTTGATGTGCAATTTTTGAAGTAAACCGCTCATCGACAAGCTGAACCGGAATATTCGGGTAAATTATTTTTAACCTGTTTACAACAGGTTCAACATACTTAACAGCTTCCGATGGCTCATTGTTCAATTGTCGGGGCATACCAACTACAAATAATTCAACTTCTTCAGTATTTGGGTAATTTAAAAGGTATTTTATTACTTCCCCGGTTGAGATAGTTGCAACACCGTTAGCAATCAACTTAAGGGAATCTGTGATTGCAATTCCGGTTCTTCTTTTTCCTATATCGAGTGCAAGTATTCTTCCCAAAATGGTAAATATTTGGTTTATTTCTTTTTATTTTGACTAAACCAGAGTAGTTTATCTATAAAATCTTCTTTTTTAACCTCATCCAATGGCAAAGAGGAGCCATTCTCCAATATTACCTTTCCCTTTCCTGCTTTGTCAACTTTCTGAACCATATTTAGGTTAACCATACAGGTTGGGCTTGTAGGATGAAAACCTCTTTCGATTAAAATTTCTTCAATATTAATATTGTTGTTGGGACAATCCATTGTTGTGCCATTAATAATAAAAAATGAATATTTTCCTGTTTTTATATCCACAAAAAGGACTTCATTCAAATCAATATAATTATACCCATTCCCCTCTGGGAAGACTAATTTACGTGGCAACACCTCTCTAATATTCTCGAAAAGAACCGAGTACCTTTCTCTCGGATTAACTTTTAACCTCTTCTGCTCTTGCGCTCTTTTAACAGCACTTTGCAACTCATCAATTTCAACTGGTTTAAGCAAGTAATCAACAGCACTGTACTTGAAAGCTTTTACCGCATATTTATTATAGGCAGTTACAAATATTACTTGAAAGTCAATTTCAGGCGAATGCTCAATTAGTTCGAAACCGCTATTAGCAGGCATTTCAATATCTAAAAAAACAAGATCGGGACTATACTTTATAACTAGATCAAGGCCTTCTTTTACTGATCGAGCAGTACCAAGAACTTCAACTTCAGGGCAATACTTTTCCAAAAGAAGTTCAAGCGAACGTAAAGCTGCTATTTCATCATCAACCAAGATCACTCTTAACATGTTTATAGTTTTATTTAACTTCGCAAATTTACAAAAAAAAGATGTAAACCTCGCAGAGTAAATGGATTGAACAAAACGTGTGCGGAAGATTTTAACTATTCTCTAAATGTAAGGAATGGTTATTTCTACGCGTGTACCCATTGCTTTTCCCTCAGGTGAATACAAATCGGTGTAATCGATTTTAAATCTATCAAGGTATAATGTATTTAAAAGTTCAATCCTTTGAGATGTGATTTTATAACCTAATGACTTATGCTCTTCATTACGTTTTTCTCTAATTTCTTGTGCAGCTTTCCGCCCTATTCCATTATCCTCAATTATGCATTT
This sequence comes from uncultured Rikenellaceae bacterium, assembly GCA_964509385.1. Classification (GTDB taxonomy): domain Bacteria; phylum Bacteroidota; class Bacteroidia; order Bacteroidales; family Tenuifilaceae; genus MWFE01. The sequence goes on along the minus strand of CAZDXY010000028.1, from coordinate 23,186 downwards.
GATAATATCATTCTGGTTCTTAATCGAAATCTTAACCCACCCCTCCTGATCATGCTTTAACATAATCCCGTGCCAAATTGAATTTTCGACAAAAGGTTGTATAAGAAGTGTTGGTATTTCCTTGTAAAGCAAATCGTTATCCTCAATTTCAATTGAATATTGGAATTTGCCCTCAAGCCTAAGGGATTCCAACTCAAGGTAAAGTTTTAATGCATCAATTTCGTTCTTTAGCAATGTACTTTGATGTTGCGAATTATCAAGTGTCATCCTGATTAATTTGGCAAATTTTGTCAGATACTTATGTGAACTTATATTATCCTTTTCAAGAATGTAGAGTTGAATTGAATTAAGAGTATTAAAAATAAAATGAGGATTCATCTGCTGACGCAGCGATTGCTGCTTATAGATGTTAATGCTATTCTCTATCTGATTACGCTTCCTAATGGTTCTAATTCGAACTATATACACTAAAAAAAGAAATGATGAGAATGAAATGGCTATCAAAATAATAAACCATAATTTTTTCCAAAATGGCGAATTTATGTTAATTGAGAAAAATGCAGAATCGCCCCAAATACCTTCAGAATTTTGAGTTTGAACTTCAAAAGTATATTTGCCAGGTGACAATCCTGTAAAGATTGAATTGGTTGAATTTGTATGAACCCATGATGAGTCAAGCCCATTTAACCTATACCGATATGATATATTGCCCATATTTTTAAATGACAGCCCAATGTAATCGAAGATTATAAAATTCTGATCATAAGATAGATTAAGATTTGAATTACTAATATTGGCATCAACGCCATTTACTTTTACATTTAAGATTTTGCATTTTGCCTTAATGGTGTTCAATTCAATTTTTCTTTTATCAAATATCGTTAGGCCTTTTGTTGTTGCCACATAAACTTCGTTTCCCCTGACAAAAATGTTGTTTATATCATTCGTTGGTAGCCCATGTGATATATTAATATTTTGAATATCTATATTGTCATCAGCTGTTTTAATCCAACTAACACCTTTGTTGGTTGCCAGCCAAATCCCTGATTCTTCAACAAAAATTTTTTTTATATGATTACTGGCAATGCCATCTTTTTCAGTTAGTTGAAATACTTTTTCACCCTTAACCATTACCAATCCTATACCCTTGGTTGCCAGTAAAATAGTGCCATCTGAAATGGCTTTAATTGAATTTATCTGTTGTGAGAACAATGGATTCTCTTGACCCAAATATCTATAAATACCATCCTGATATTTCCATAATCCATTCACGCATCCTAACCAAATACAACTCGTAGAGTCTTGATATAGAGAATATATAACTGCTGAAAACTCATTAAAAATATGCGAATTATATACAACATTCCTTCCATCAAATTTAATCAATCCGGTTACAGAAGCTACCCAAAAATTTCCCAGTGAATCCTTGATAACATCGCGTGGATAAATACCCCAAACTTCTGAACCTTGTCTATAATCTACTATTTTTTCATTTTTTAAATTATGCAGAAAAAAACTAGAACCAATCCATGTTTCATGAGATGTTGAGTCAATCCCCAAAAAGCGAATAGAAATTCTGGAAGAACGTTCACCTCCAATGGTAAAATTGGAAATTTTATTATCAAAGATTTGACTAACTATCCCTGTTTCGTAACCAAGGTATACTCCGCTTCTATTAGCAAAAACTGTGCTTACTCTGCTAATAGGCAAGAAAGTTTCTGTATCATAATTCAAAAAGTTAATATTAGGACTATAGAATATTCCATTGGCCAAACTCGAAAACCAATAACCGTTCTCCCGATCCTTTAAAATTGAGGATATCTGCACTTCTTTAAGTAGTAAAGGAGCTGATTCAATCAAAAAATTTGCATTCGGAAAGCAATAAACTCCACCTTCAATTGGGGCAACCCAAAGGTTATTATCGCTATCTATAGAAACCCATATTATTTCTTCTCCAAATCTTTTTCTCTGAATTATTTTACCATTTTTAACTCTAAAAAGTATTCCATTTGCAACCATAAAAAATGAATCATCACTTTCTGCAAGAATAAAAAAATGATTAATTAATAACCTTTTCTCATAAAGATCATGATAATCAAAACTAAAATTCTGATTATTTTTTTGATCAAAATAAACTATGTCATAAGTTTGAGGAATGAGTGGATTGGCAACTAAAAAAGTTCCGTCTTCAATTTTTTCAACTACAACTACGCCCTCCTCATGTATTCCTGAAAGCTTTTTATATGTACCCTCCATTCCTATTACAAGCCTACCGTACCTTTTAAGCGAAATATGAACATTATCAAGAGAATCAATATGAAATGACTTTTTGATTGGCCCTCGGGAAGCTGGGAGATGGTCTGTTATTTTATTGTTAAACTGAAAGGGTTTTATCTTTTCGTTTTCGAAATAAACTAATTTACCTGAACTGGAAATGAACCAAAGTCTACCCTTGTAGTCAGTATATATTTCATAAATTGTGTTATCAACCAGGCCATCTTCAAGGTTATAATTCTTAAAATTTGTCCCATCGAAGCGATTGATTCCGCTTGCAGTAGCAATCCATATATAACCAATTGAGTCTTGAATTATATGATAAACCTCGTTCGATAGCAAACCCTCGTCAACTGTAAAATTCTTAAAAACAGGGTTGGGTTTAACTATTTGAGAATGGATATTTCCAGTGAAAAGTATTGATAATAATATTAGGCAATGCCATTTATTTGGCTTTGTTAAAAACAAAATAAGCGTTTTATTAATAAAACTTTTTAGCGAGATTCTCATCTTTATTAAATACAAATAACAAGATCAACTAAAAGGCAATTTAGCAATCAAATTTAAATATTCAATAAACCAAATAAAAAAAGGTGTCGAACTTCCGACACCTTTTTTTTATGATCATCATCAATATTATTTTGAAAAATCCATGGCTGCCATTCGAAGATATGAATTGTACCTCCAACGGGCATTCTCTTCGGCTGCTTTAAAAAGCTCTTTAGCTTCTTCTGGAAATGATTTCTGCAGAGTAGTGTATCGAACCTCACTCTTCAAGAAATCTTGGAATTTATTCCAATCAGGTTCTTTCGAATCAAGTTGGAATGGGTTTTTGCCCTCGCTTTCTAAACGTGGGTCATACCTGTACATTTGCCAGTACCCTGCTTCCACAGCCATTTTAATTTGATTCTGTGATGCTCCCATTCCGTTACGTAAACCATGATTAATACATGGAGAATACGCAATAATTAAACTTGGTCCTGGAAACGATTCAGCTTCCTTGATAGCTTTAAAATACTGATTATGATTAGCTCCCATAGCAACCTGTGCAACGTAAACGTAACCATAACTCATTGCCATCATACCCAAATCTTTCTTACGAATTCGCTTTCCTGCTGCGGCAAACTTGGCTACTGCAGCAATTGGTGTGGACTTAGAGGCTTGACCTCCAGTATTTGAATAAACCTCGGTGTCAAGTACAAGAAGGTTAACATCTTCACCCGAAGCAATAACATGGTCAAGACCTCCATAACCAATATCATACGCCCAACCATCGCCTCCGAATATCCAAACTGATTTCTTAATAAAATACTGCTTGAGCGCAAGTAGTTCTTTTGCTAAATCATCGTTTTCCTTTTCAAGGGCAACTATTAGTTTAGCAGATGCTTCTACTGAACCGTCAGCATTTTCCTTATTTTCGAGCCATAGTTTCATGGCTTCTTTGGTTTCAGCCTTATAGCCATTGGCTAACCCTTTCTGAATTCTTTCAGCAATTCTAGTGCGAAGTTTGTTTACACCCGTTGCAACACCGAAACCATACTCGGCATTATCCTCAAATAGTGAATTTGCCCAAGCAACACCAATTCCTTGATGATTTGCACGGTAAGGTGTGGAGGGTGCAGAGCCACCATAAATTGAAGAACATCCTGTAGCATTGGTAACAATCATCCTCTCTCCGAAAAGTTGTGTAATCGCTTTGATGTAGGGCGTTTCGCCACAACCAGCACATGCCCCGCTAAACTCAAACAAGGGTTGTGCAAATTGGCTATTCTTCACACTTTTATCTTTTCCTAAAACGGTATCCTTATAGCCAACTTTTTTATCCATATAGTTGAAGCGCTCAACCTCTGCCATTTGAGAATCGAGAGATTTAAACTCGAGAGCTTTGGTCTTAGCAGGACAAACATCAATACAATTACCACATCCAGTACAATCTAAAACGCTGACCTGAATTCGGAAGTTATACTCTTTAGTTCCACCTGTGCCTTTTACGGTCTGCGTTCCTTTAGGTGCTTTTGCAAGTTCTTCATCAGTTAAAAGAAATGGTCGTATTGCTGCATGAGGGCACACATACGCACATTGATTACATTGTATGCAGTTACCAGGAATCCACTCGGGAACGTGAACAGCGATTCCTCGCTTTTCAAACTCTGTAGTTCCAGAAGGGAACGTTCCATCTTCGCGACCCAAAAATGCGCTTACTGGTAGATCATCTCCCCTAAGTGTGTTCATGGGTAACATCACATTGTTAACGAATTCTGGAGCATCTTCAATGGATGTAGCCTTCTCGGGTTGAAGCTTAGCCCATTCAGCAGGAACTTCAACTTTAATAAAATCGCAACCTCTGTCAATGGCAGCCTTGTTCATTTTTACAATATCCTCACCTTTACGGCCAAAGGTTTTATCAATGGCATCCTTCATTTCCTTTACAGCCAATTCATAAGGAATAACCTCGGATATTTTGAAGAATGTGCTCTGCATAATCGTATTTGTCCGTCCTCCAAGACCTATCTGTTCAGCTATTTCAGTTGCGTTGATGATGTAAAAAGCAATATCGTTTTCAGCTAAATACTTTTTGATTGAATTGGGTAGCTTGTCCTTAGTTTCCTCAACACTCCAAATTGAATTCAACAAGAAAGTCCCCCCCTTACGAAGCCCCTTTAGCATATCGTATTTGCCAAGATATGCAGGCACGTGACATGCAACAAAATCGGGCGTTGTTACAAGGTAGGGTGAACGTATTGGATTATCTCCAAAACGAAGGTGCGAAACTGTTACACCACCTGATTTTTTTGAATCGTATGCAAAATATGCCTGACAGTACTTGTCGGTGTTATCGCCAATAATTTTGATGGAGTTTTTGTTTGCACCAACAGTTCCATCGGCACCAATTCCATAGAATTTGGCTTGGAATGTTCCCTTAGGAGCTAAGTTTATCTCTGGAAGAAGTGGTAATGATTTAAAAGTAACATCATCTACTATTCCCACAGTAAACTGATTCTTTGGTTCCTTCATCTTTAAATTTTCAAAAACAGCTATCATCTGTGAAGGAGTAGTATCCTTTGAACTCAAGCCGTAACGTCCACCAACAATTAGAGGAGCATTAGCCTTGTTGTAGTAAACATCCTTAATGTCAAGGTATAAAGGTTCACCGTTTGCTCCCGGCTCTTTTGTCCGATCAAGAACAGTGATTCGTTTAGCTGATGCAGGAATAGCTTTAAAGAAATACTTTGCTGAAAATGGCCTATAAAGATGAACTGCTAATAGTCCTACCTTTTCTCCTTTTTCATTCAAATGATCAACCACTTCGCTCAGTGTATCAGTAATTGAGCCCATGGCAATAACAACATGCTCTGCTTGTGGATGTCCATAATACCTGAAAGGGTGGTACTCACGACCGGTTATTTTTTTAATTTCCTGCATATATTCCTCAACCACATCGGGAACAACATCGTAAAATTTATTCGCTGCTTCACGGGTTTGGAAGTAAATATCAGGGTTTTGAGCGGTACCGCGTGTAACGGGGTGCTCTGGATTTAAAGCTCTATCGCGAAATTCCTGAAGTGCTTTCTTATCAATCAAAGCAGCCATTTGCTCGGTTTCAATTACCTCAATCTTTTGGGTTTCGTGAGAAGTTCTAAATCCATCGAAGAAATGAAGGAAGGGTACGCGTGTTTTAATAGCTGTTAGATGAGCAACACCGGCCAAATCCATTACTTCCTGAACACTTCCTGTGGCAAGTAATCCAAATCCACACGAGCGGGTACTCATAACATCGCTGTGATCGCCAAAAATTGATAATGCCTGTGCTGCCACACTTCTTGCCGAAACATGGAAAACACCAGGAAGTAATTCTCCGGAGATCTTGTACATATTGGGGATCATCAAAAGCAATCCCTGTGATGCGGTATAAGTTGTAGTTAAGGCTCCTGCTTGAAGAGAACCATGAACAGCTCCAGCCGCGCCAGCTTCCGACTGCATCTCGGTTACCTTTACGATTTCTCCAAAAATGTTCTTTCTCCCAAATGCAGCCCATTCATCAATGTACTCAGCCATTGTCGATGATGGGGTGATTGGATAAATGGCGGCAACCTCACTAAACATGTACGCAATATGCGATGCTGCATAGTTCCCGTCACAGGTGATAAACTTTAACAAAGGTATAAAAAAATTGATGAAAAAAGAAATGTTGTTAAGCACTTAACATTAGAAAAAATCTACTGAAACGTTTGCACTCATCGCAATCATAATTTGTATTTTGATCGCACTATTATCATTAGAATAAACAAGAAACAGCAATTAAAATAGCTAAGGATTCTTCATTATCAGTGTATAAGCACTATTACTGTATAAAAGAAATTTGCCTCTTCGCTTTATTTTTAGTAGTTTTGCATCATACAGGATAAAATTTGATTTATTTCTCAACTAAAAAATTCATACAACTTCTATTTACTAAATCCTAAGATTAACATACAATATCATGGATAAAAAATTTAAAATTGGACTAATAAAAGAAACCAAAACTCCGCCAGACAGGCGGGTTGCGCTTCCCCCTGCACAGAGTATTGATTTAATGAAACGATACCCTAACGTTGAAGTGGTTGTACAACCCAGTGAGTTAAGGTGTTTCAAAGATTCTGAATACAAAGCAGTTGGTATATCTTTACAGGAAGATTTAAGCGATTGCGATTTGCTGATTGGCGTAAAAGAGGTTAAGATTGATGCTCTGATTCCAAATAAACCTTATTTATTCTTTGCTCATGTGGCAAAAAAACAACCCCATAACCAAGCACTATTGCAAGCTATTGCTCGAAATAAGATAACTCTTCTAGATCACGAGTATATTACCAATCAGAATGGCGAAAGGCTTGTTGCATTTGGTCGTTGGGCTGGTATTGTGGGTGCATACAATGCTTTACGTGCCAGAGGAATTAGAACGGATAGGTACAAGCTTCGCCCAGCACACCAATGTCATGATTACAATGATATGATGTCAGGCCTAAAAAACGTTCATCTTCATCCAAAAAGGATTCTCATTTCGGGAGGAGGCAGAGTAGCCGGAGGTGCTCTTGAAGTCTTCAGGGCAATTGGCATTAAAGAAGTTTCACCTGAGGAATACCTTACAAAAGAATTCAACGAACCAGTTTTATGCCGAATCGACCCATGGCATTACGCAAAGCGTAAGGATGGTAAACCTTTCGATTGGGATTTCTGGGTGAATTCTCCTGCAGAGCATGAATCAACATTTCTTCCATACACCAAGGTTACTGATATTTTCGTAGCATGTCATTACTGGGACTATCGCTCACCCCATTTCTTTACCAAGGAGGATATGCGCTCCCCTGATTTCAGGATAACCGTAATTGCCGATGTTAGCTGCGATGTACCAGGGCCAATTCCTTCAACACTTCGAGCCACTACGATTGCAGAACCTTTCTATGGTTATAACCCATTCCTCGAAAGAGAAGAGGTTGCCTTCACCAGCAAGAAAAACATTACCATGATGACTGTCGATAATCTTCCCGGAGAATTACCCCGCGATGCCAGCGAAGATTTTGGCAAAACATTGATTGATAAAGTAATTCCCCACTTCATTAGTAATGACTCTGAAGGAGTTGTCATGAGAGCCACCATAATGAATATTGGTAAACTTACCATGCTATACTCATACCTTCTTGATTATCTTGAAGGGAAATAGGGATTAAGGTTTTTATAATGAGGGTGTCTCAAAAGTCAAAAAGGATTTGATTTACTACTCTGTGGAACTCTGTGATTCCCCTGTGATACACTGTGATACAATAAATTATAAATTCCATAGAGTTTCTCAGTGTCCTTCACTGAGTCACACAATGGACTTTTGAGACTCCCTCATTTATTTATACTCCATTCCCTTATTTATTATCATTAAATCAGCCAATGCAATGGCAGTTATTGCCTCAATTATAACAGGTATGCGAAGTGCAATACAAACATCGTGACGACCTTCCACATATAGTTCCTCAACTTTACCCGTATCTATACTAAAAGTTTCCTGCTTAATACCAATGCTTGATGTTGGCTTAATTGCCACCCGAAAAACTAATTCATTGCCATTGGTTAATCCCCCAGATAATCCCCCAGCATTATTTGTAGGTGTGCGTCCTGTTTCATCAAGGATTTGATCGTTATGCTGAGAGCCAAGCATATTTGCTGCCTTAAAACCAGAGCCAAACTCTATACCTTTGACTGCTGGAACTGCAAAAGCAAGATGTGAAATAAAAGACTCTACCGAATCGAAGAATGGTTCACCCCAGCCAATGGGAATTCCCTTAGCGTGGCATTCTACCAATCCCCCAACTGAATCACCTTTATCCAACGCTTTTTCAATCGCTTCATCAATATTTGTTAAGCCTGCTACAGATATTACTCTAGCAGATATATCGATATCCTTCAACACTTTTTTAGCAACAACTCCAGCAGCCACTAATGCAATTGTTAACCTGCCCGAAAAATGCCCTCCTCCACGGAAATCATTAAAACCTTTATAACGTTTATATGCCACGAAATCAGCATGACCGGGTCGAGGTGTTTTAGCAATATTTTGGTAATCGGACGATTGCGTGTTGGTATTGCGAAAAAGAATTGTTAGTGGAGCACCAGTTGTATATTCGTTGAACCAACCTGAAATGATCTCCGGAAAATCGTCCTCGATACGGGTGGTTGTTCCCTTTACACCTGCCCTTCGGCGGTTTAAATCTTCAGCAAAATCATCAATGGTTAGCGGAATTCCCGGGGGAACGCCATCAATGGAAACGCCAATTACTGGTCCGTGCGACTCGCCAAAAGTTGAAATACGAAAAATTCGACCGAAAGAGTTCATATTTATTTCATTATGTTTTTGTTGGTATCGAGAAGGTAAAATTAGTTCCTTCACCCTCAACACTCTCAACAGAAATATCACCTCCATTCATCTCAATAAACTCTCTGCAAACTAGAAGACCGAGGCCAGTTCCTGCTTCCTGGTTGGTGCCCACGGTAGAAAAGCTATCCTCGAACTTGAAAAGTATGGAAATCTTTTCGGGACGAATGCCAATACCTGTATCCGAAACTTTGACGATAACCCTTTTATCCTGCTGAAATGCACTAATGGTAACCACTCCATCCCTCTCTGTGTATTTTATGGCATTTGACATCAGATTTCTTAATATGATTGATATACTTTCTTGATCGGCAAAAACCGAAAGATTTTCTGGAACTTCATTTCTTAGTTCAATTTTTTTTGATTTTGCCTGTATTCCAAGAACATCAAAAGCATCGGTAACAATCTTACTAAGGGAGATGATCTGGGGATTTAATTTTATGCTTCCGATTTGGCTTCGAGACCAATGCAGCAAATTTTCGATAAGATTCAGCAGTTTGCTGGATGATTGGTTTAGCTGATTGCTAAACTCGGCTATTTCAATGGGATCGAGTGTTTCAACTTGTCTTGAAAGCATTTCGGTGAGCCCAATCAAAACGGTGAATGGACTTCTTAAATCGTGTGCAATAATTGAGAAAAGCTTGTCCTTGGTTTGCACCAACTTTTTCAGATTATCCTCCGATTCTAATAGTTTCTTGTTAACAATGCTGAGATTTGTATTTTGCAATTCAATTTGTTGATTTTTTCCCTCAAGTTTCTTGTTGTAAATTTTTATCTGAAGAAATAGTCGTGATATTATAAGCAGAAACACAAAAATTATGACAAAACCTGCTGCAAACGCATATATTATTACTCGTTGCTTTTGCTTTTCCTCTCTTGCCTTAACCAATTCCAACTCCTTAATTGTGTTATCCCTGTTCAGCATCTCAATTTCATTCTGTTTCTGCTGTCTTTCCATCTGATACTCCATTAAGAATATCTTTTCTGATAGTTGCTGGTCGTAAAGTTGATCATTTAATTCCAAGATGCTTTGCTGTAGTTTGGATGCAGCTATGTAATCGTTACGTTTTAGGGATATCTTTGCCAAAATCTGAGATGCGTCTCTAATGAATAAACTTGATCCAATTTGATTTGCAATGGCAAGTCCTTGGCTTGCATGAATGTAAGCCGAATGCAAATTGTTCTGTAGCAAGTAAATATTTGATTTTTCAAGAAGAATGCTGGAATGTAAGTTTTTTTCGATGTTCTTATCAATTAATGAAAGTGCTTTGTCGTAATTCTCAATAGCCATAGGAAACTGCTTCCTGACAAAATAGATATCTCCAATATACTTCAGGCAAACGGCTTGTTCGCGCTTAAGGTTTAATCCCTTGCGAATACTCATTGATTCTTGTAAAAATTCTAATGCTGGATTTAACTCATTAACTAGCATAAGTGCCCTACCATGGTAAAGGAATGCGTAGGCAAGCATGCTCTTATTGTTGATCCTTTTTGCTATTTCTGTGGCTCGTTTAATATTTTCAATGGCATTTGTATGAAACTCCTGATAAATAAATAGATTTGCGATATTCAGGTACGCATAGCCTTGTTCCTCCTCAAGATTATATTTCATAGCGATATCAAGTCCATTAAAGTAGAAGTCAATGGATTTGGAGTAGTCGCCTAGTACTCTGTAGGCCACCCCAACAAAGCCATAGGCTTTGGCAAGTCCAGTGTAATCGTTATAGGTATTTGTTAATCCAATTGCCTCTAATCCGAAGTTAACAGATTGTTCAGGGTTGGAATTACGAAGCTGCCAGGCTAAGGAAAGCAGTGTCTGAATTCGGCTGGAATCTTTTTGTGAACAAAGGGTATTAATCAAGCTATCAATTCTTGAAACCCCGTTCAAATAACTCATTGAATCACTTCCGATATTTTGACACAGCATTGAACCGAAGTGAAGAAAGCATAGGGTAAAAAGAATAAAATGCTTCTTAAATTTCATATCAAATATTTAATATACAACTTTTGTATTAATAATAACTAATAGTGTTTCTGTTGTTATTTATATGCAAGATATTTAATTTTCTTTTAGGAATAAACCTATTGGTGGATATGTAAATATAAATAATTGTTTCTTGTTACCACTCCAAAGGTACTTCCATCATAAGCACTTTCGTTTCATTAGTATTAGAAACCACTGAAAAAATTTCGGTTTCATTTATTCTCAGTCCATCCCTGTTATTAAGTTAGATCCCATCAATCGAAATATAATAGGTTAAATGACATCAAAAAAATAACTCTAGGAAAGGTGAATAAAAAATTTAAGTTTCAAATTTTTCATCTTACTAAAAGGTTCTATCTAAATTACTATTTTGCTTGTACATTCATTGCCATCAGGTCCCTAAAAAACTCCGGATAGGATTTTGCCACTGCCTCAGCACCTTCAATTTCCACTTCTCCATCGGCTGCCAAAGCAGCAATTGCACAGGCCATTGCAATACGGTGATCGCCGTAGGATTCAACTTTGCCCCCTTTTACTTTCCCTCCAAAAACTCTCATCAAATCTCCATCAATCTCTATTGAAATGCCCAACTTGGCAAACTCTTGTTGAAGTGCCACTGCCCTGTCACTTTCTTTTACTCGCAAACGGTTTGCCCCTAAAATTCTCGACTCACCCTTACAATGCGTTGCAAGCGCAACCAGCGGAGGGAAAAGGTCGGGACATTGAGTAGCATCGAAATGAAAGGCGTTAAGCTCGCCCTTGCTAACAGCAACTAAATTATCCTGTATCGATACCGTGGCCCCTGTCCACATCAAAGCATCAATAATTGCCCGGTCGGCTTGCTTCGATATTGGTTTAAGACTTGTTACTCCAACCTCACCAGCAATGGCAGCTGCTACGAGTAGGAATGCAGCACCACTCCAATCACCCTCAACATTTATTTGGGTTGGTTGGTAATACTGCCCTGATCTCACCCTAAAAACCTCATAGTTTTCATTTTCAACATCCACTCCAAAAACCTTCATGGTTTCTAAAGTAATGTCGATATAGGGTTTGCTTTGAAGATTACTAACTAGGATGGTAGTATCGGTTTCAGCCAATGGTGCAGCCATAAGCATACCGGTTAGCACCTGCGAACTGATCGAGCCATCCACTTTTGCCATACCACCCTTTAATGGGCCTTGCACAGCTATGGGGATAAATCCGTTATTAGTTATGCATTTGGCTCCCAATGCTCTAATCGATTCCTCAACAATTCCCATTGGTCTTTTGATCAAAGTACCAACACCAGTAAGGGTTACGGGTTTGTTCAGCGTTGCTGCAAGTGATGAAAACATTCTGATGCCCAAACCCGATTCTCCGCAGTTTAGGATGGTCGAAGGAACTTTAATTCCTCCTTTAATGGACAACTTGTTGCTGTGCTCAGATATCTCTGCCCCTAATGCTCTGCTTACTTCTATGGCAGATTTTACATCGGCAGATGCTCCAACATTGGTAATAACAGATTTGCCCTTGGCTAGCAAAGCTAAAGCAATTGCCCTTTGGGCAATACTCTTCGAGGGTGGTGCGGCTATTGTACCACTAATAGCTGAAGGCTTTAGCAATTTCTTCATCAATTATACCCTTTATCTGCATGTTGTCCATTCCCTTAGAGGAAACCATTAAATCGGGCTGAATATCCAACCCTTGAAATGAAGAATTTATATCAAATCCAACTGTTTTTACTTCATTCTTATCCAATCCTTTATGTAAACCTTTCTCCATTAAAGAAACAGGGATGACCTCATCAAAAAACAATCGATATGCTTCAGCAGCTTGATGTAAAAGCCATCTTTCTCCTGAAATAACCTTAATACCCATTCTATTGGCCATTTGATATACAACCGATTGCTTATATGAAGCATCCAAAAGGAATTTCGAATTTAAGGATTTAATGAAAGGTGGAATCACATCAGGAGAGAGCGTTGAAACCACAACGTTGAAACATTGATCAATGTCATAGGTATCCCATGCCATAATATCACAGCCAAAATCAGCGGCAATTCTTTGCGCTTTTGAGAGAGTTCTGTTGCAAATGGTAACATCTGCACCTTGTTTCAATAAACCGTAAACTGCCGCCCTAGCAGCACCACCGCCCCCAATCACAAGACATTTGGTTTCAATTAATCTAATATTCTCTTGGTTTAAAGATTCGATTACTCCTTTATGATCAGTATTGTAACCCCTTAATTTTCCATTGATATTTATAACAGTGTTGACTGCTCCGATCATCTTCACCTCGGAGGATAATTCATCTAAAAATGGAATTAACTCTTCCTTAAAAGGGGCTGTGATATTTGCTCCTGTTAGAGGTAAATGCCTTATTATATCTATAATATCAATAACTGACTGAGGTCGTATTCTGGTGTAATAGGCATCAATTTCCAGCTCACTGAAAACAGTATTAAAGAGTTGTGGACTCTTGCTGTGCAAAATAGGATTGCCAAATACAGCAAATAGTTTAGTCTTTCCCACTTGTATGTTGCTCCAAAAAGTTTATGATTTCATTCATCTGATTTTTATCAAGCTGCCCCTCTGCTGTTCCCTGCCCAGGAATTGATGCATAAGTAAATGGAGCTCCTAAAAGTGGAGCCAACACCCTTGAAATAACACCACGATTTCCCATCCCTAATGAAATCAAATTTTGATAACTTGCGTAAAGTCCTAGCATTTTAGCATTATCTTCGGGAGATCTAACCATGCATGCAATCTTTGCGACATCGGCTCCAGCATCAAAAAGGGAATCAACCGTTCTGTATAGTTCATCTGCATTTGGAGTGTGTTGAAAATTATGCGATGAAACGATTACTTTCCTTTTCAAAGCTTTCGCTTTTTCAACAATTGGCTTAAACCAATGCTCGGTTGAATCGATCTCAACATCTACAAAAGCTGCACCCTGGTCAAGGGCATCAATTAAAATCATGAATCGCTCATCATCGCCAATTGAACCTCCACGACAGGTTGCAATCAGATTGTTGTAAGCACTAAAAATATGGCTAAGCTGTTCACGTTTAAGGTTTAGCAAATCGATCCGAATCTCAGCGAATGAAACTCTGTTTAAATATTCAATTACAGCACTATAGTCAACATTTCCAATACTAAGGCAGATATCATTTCTCATTGTTAGCTTTAATTTGAATGAAATTTTGAATTTCATGTAATGGTATACTCTCGATTACCACATTGCCAATACCTTTCATTAAAATAAAGTCAATGGAGTTGGCCGTTTTCTTTTTGTCCATCTTTAGAGCTTCGAAAATTTTCAGGGGATTAATTTTCAGGCAAACAGGAAGGTCTAACTCTCTGAATACATTCATAATTCGCAGATAATCCCTTTTCTCTATTAATCCTTTCTGAACCGATAACCTAGCGGCAAACTCAAGACCAATGCTAACGCTTTTGCCATGTGGCAAACCAGAAACCTTTTCCACAGCATGGCCCCAGGTATGTCCAAGGTTTAGCTTCTTGCGTTCATTTTTTTCACGTTCATCAGCCTGAATGATCTTTGATTTGACTCTAGCTGAATGAACAACAAGTTCCAATAACAAACTAGAATCGAATTGTTTTAGGCTTCCCATCTTGCACTCAATGTATTGAAACATCTGCGCATCAGCGACAAGGGTATGCTTTATAATTTCGGCCAAACCATTTGTAATTTCATCTTTTGGCAATGTACTTAGGATCGAAGTGTCGCAAATTACGAATTGGGGCTGGTTAAAGGTTCCCACAATATTCTTGTAACCATCAAAATCAACACCGTTTTTCCCACCAATACTGGCATCAACCTGTGCAAGAAGTGAAGTTGCAACAAAACCAAAATTAACACCTCTCATGTAAGTTGATGCCACAAATCCAGCAATATCGCATACAACTCCTCCTCCTATGCCTAGTATAAATGAAGTTCGGTCGGCTCCTTGCGAAAGCAACCAACGGTATATGTCGGCAACCTCTTCGAGGTTCTTTGATCGTTCTCCAGCATCAATAGAGTAAATTGGGAAGAGCGGAAAACTAGCCTGATGATAATGCTTAACATTGTTATCTGTTATGATAAAAACATTACCCTCAGGTAGATATTTACCCACATTACTTAATAATTCACCAACCAAGACTTGTGATTGACCCTGTAAACAATTAACGGTAATTAATTCCATTTAAACTTTGTATTAAAAATGATAAAGTTAACTAGAATTTCCCGAAATTACTTTCAGCATTCAACTTTACTAAAACCCTAATCGAAATATGGTTTCAACCAATTGGATATAATTCTTTTCCCATAGGGAGTAAGTATCGACTCAGGATGAAACTGCACCGCACAGATATCCAATTTTCTATGGCTTAATGCCATGATAGACCCTTCGGAATCAGAGGCATCGATTCGCAAGCAGGATGGAAAATTCTTAGGCGAAACAACCCAGGAATGATATCGACCAACATCCATAGTATCAGGTATCCCATCGAAGATGTAGTGTTTGGGTTGATGAACTGTAATTCCCCTTGCTACTCCGTGATATACAACTTTAAGATTTTTCAACTCTCCACCAAAAGCCATTGCAATGGCTTGCTGACCAAGGCATACGCCAAAAATCCTTTTGGTTTCTTTATATCTCTCGATAATTGGAATAAGCAACCCCGCTTCGTTTGGAAGCCCTGGCCCAGGGGATAGAATAATGCCATCATACTGCTCAACATCGGAAATTTCAATGGCATCGTTTCGGATAACTTCTAACTGTACACATTCAAACTCCTCAATAAAATGAAAGAGATTGTATGTGAATGAGTCGTAGTTATCAAGCAGTAGGATTCTTGGCATTAAAGATAAAGAGGTTATCTTTATTAAACTCTATGAGTTTTTAATAACTCTTATTGTATCTGTTGGATCCGGCGATTTAAAAACAGCATTACCCGCAACTAAAACATTAGCACCAGCGCAGTAAAGTTCCCCTGCATTATGGGTTCCAACGCCTCCATCCACCTCAATCAGGGTATTACAACCATTATTATCAATAATTTTACGTAAACGTTGTACTCTTGAGATGCTGTTTGCAATAAACTTCTGCCCCCCAAAACCAGGGTTAACGCTCATAACAAGCACCAAATCAGCTTCGGGTAGGATATCTTCTAAAAACTCAACAGGTGTATGTGGATTTAATGAAACACCAGCCTTCATGCCCAGCTTCCTAATTTGCGAGATAGTTCTATGCAAATGAGTACAGGCTTCCCAGTGAACGGTAAGAATATTAGCTCCAGCGGCCTTGAATTGCTCCAGGTAACGATCGGGGTCAATAATCATCAGGTGAACATCCAACGGTTTTTTTGCCAGCTTGGCAATATGCTCCACCACAGGAAACCCGAAGGAAATGTTTGGAACAAACACTCCATCCATTATATCGAGGTGAAACCAATCTGCTTCACTCTGGTTTACCATTTCAATATCACGACCCAGATTATTGAAATCGGCTGAGAGAAGTGAAGGAGCAACGTATCTAATCATTTTGAATACTTTTTTGGTAAAGGTAAAAATAACCCGCTTAATTACAAGATTCAACTAGTAACAAAATAATAGCCAGATTTATAGAGTTAACACACTTCAGTAACTCGTTTAAAAACACCCACTGCCTTTTCGATGGCTGCCTCTATTCCGTTGGAGTTTTTCCCACCAGCAGTGGCAAAATAGGGTTGCCCCCCTCCTCCACCATTAATTTCCTTAGCAGCTTCGCGAATTATCTCAGAAGCATTGAGCTTATACTTATCAACAAGACTATTCGAGATCATAACCGTAAGCAATGGCTTCCCTGCTATTTCGGCACCCACAACAAAAAACATGGGATCGACCTCATTCCTTAATTGATAAGCCAAATCTTTTATCGAATCGGCATTATTCATGTTTACCCTTCCTGAAATTACGGCAACTCCATTGATTGTATTTATTTTAGAAAGTAGGTCTTGCTTGACTTGCTTAACTTTCTCGAGCATCAACTCACTTAGCTGTTTGCCAAGGGCATGATTTTCAGCAATTAGCTTTTCTATTGCAGTAATTAAATCCTGTGGATTGCCCAATAATTCTTTCAAAGTTTTAGTCTTTTCGGCCTGCTCAATGAAATACTCCTCGGCCTTCTTCGCTGTGATGGCTTCAATCCTCCTAATACCCGCAGATATAGCTCCTTCAGAAACTATTTTGAATATCCCAATATTCCCGGTACTAGTAACGTGTGTGCCTCCGCAAAGTTCTATTGAATCGCCAAACCTGATTACCCTAACCGAATCGCCATACTTTTCGCCAAAAAGAGAAATTGCACCCATCCCTTTTGCCCGATCCATTGGAATATCTCTGTGCTCATCAACTTGATAATTCTGCCTTATTGCAGCATTAACCTTCATTTCTACTCGCTTAATCTCGTCATCAGTCATTCTCTGAAAATGAGAAAAGTCGAACCTCAAATAATCTGGATGTACCAGCGATCCTTTCTGCTCAACATGAGCTCCCAAAACCTCCCGAAGCGCATTATGCAGTAAATGCGTTGCAGTGTGGTTATTGGCAGTATTTATACGCTTTTCAATATCTACTCTTGCGATGAAGTCTTCAGAGGAATTGGCAGGTAATTTATCGGATACGTGAATGATCAGGTTATTTTCCTTTAAGGTATTCACAATTTTTATGCGCTCCTGCTCATTGGATATTTCACCTGAATCGCCAACCTGTCCACCTGATTCGGCATAGAAAGGAGTACGATCAAAAACAAGATGAAACTGTTCCTTTCCCTTTGCTTTTACTGAACGATATCTGGCAATCCTGATAGTTGTTTCCAATTCATCGTATCCAACAAATTCCGATTCACTGGCATTGAATAGTTCTGTCCAGTCATGAGTTTCAACCACTGCTGCGCTTCTGGAACGCTCCTTCTGAGCAGCCATTTCAACCTCAAAATCAACTCGGTTAACGTTAAGATTTTTCTCTCTTAGAATTAACTCCGTTAAATCTAAAGGAAATCCATAGGTATCGTAAAGGATAAAGGCATCCTTTCCAGATATTAAGCTAGTTCTTGATTTTTCAGTGTGTTCGATAATTCCATCAAGCAGTCGAATTCCTGTTTCGAGAGTACGCAGAAATGCTGCTTCTTCTTCATGTATCACTCTAATAATTAACTCTTTTTGTGCCAATAGTTCTGGGAAGAAGTTGCCCATTTGTTCAGCAAGTCCCGGTACAAGCTTATTAATAAAAGGGGTATTAAAATCTAAGAAAGTATAGCCATAACGAACTGCTCTTCTCAATATTCTTCGAATTACATAACCTGCTTTCACATTAGATGGAATTTGTCCATCGGCAATTGAAAAGGATATTGCCCTTAGGTGGTCGGCAATTACCCTCATGGCTACATCAGCCTTTGGATTGCTTCCATAGGTAATACCACACAATTGACTAATTTGCTCAATTATTGGCTGAAAAACATCAGTATCATAATTACTCTTTTTCCCTTGCATTACCATGCATAGGCGTTCGAAACCCATACCTGTATCGACATGCTTTGATGGCAATGGATTTAAAGATCCGTCTGCTTTTCTGTTGAACTGAATAAAAACCAAATTCCAAATTTCAATTACATGAGGGTGTCCAGCATTAACCAATTTATAACCGGGTAATTTGGCTTTTTCTTCTTCATCACGTATATCGATATGAATTTCTGAGCAAGGTCCACATGGACCTGTATCTCCCATCTCCCAAAAGTTATCTTTTCTATTTCCCTTTAGAATCCGAGATTCGGGAAGTAGTTTGCTCCAATATTCATGTGCTTCAGCATCCATTTCAAGGCCTTCATCCTTACTACCTTCGAAAACTGTTGCGTAGAGGTTAGCACTATCAATTTTAAGTACATCCACCAAAAATTCCCATGCCCACTCAATGGCCTCTTTCTTAAAATAATCACCAAACGACCAATTACCAAGCATCTCGAACATTGTATGATGGTAAGTATCATGCCCTACTTCTTCCAAATCGTTATGCTTGCCAGAAACCCTAAGACACTTCTGGGTATTTGCAATTCTTTTATGCTTGATGGGAGTATTACCCAAGAAAATATCTTTGAATTGGTTCATACCTGCATTGGTAAACATTAATGTTGGATCATTCTTAATAACCATAGGTGCAGAAGGAACCAGTTGATGTAATTTACTCGAAAAAAAATCAAAAAAAGCCTGCCTGATCTCAGAAGATGTCATAAAGTATTGTTTTTTATGAAATTGTATAATTCTATTTAATGGTTTAATACTATTTTTTATCCAAAAACTTTGCAAAAATAAATATTTACGTTAGATTTGCTGCCGTTAGTCAATTTAGAACGTTTTTAAACAATCGGTTTTTCTACTAGTACCATGAATAAAAATAAGTTCAAGTACAATCCACATACTCTTACATTTGAACAAGTAGAAAGTCCTTTCCTCAAAAAGTTAGCAAATTTAGCTATTCGTTTTGGTTTAAGTCTTATTCTATCGGCAATAGTTTTCTTTATTTACTCCTATTTTCTTGATACTCCAAAGGAAAAAATCCTTAAACGCGAAAATGCTAATCTTTCACTACAATTTGAATTGCTCGAGAAAAAGATTGCTGAATCCATTCATATTCTAAATGAAATTCAACAACGCGACAACCAAATATACCGTTCTATTTTTGAGGCAGATACAATCCCATCCACTCTTCGAGCGGGTGGTTTTGGGGGTGCCAACCATTACGAAAAGTTCGAAGGATTCAGAACTTCTGAAATATTGATAAGCACTGCTACTCTACTTGACCAGCTAACGTGGCGAACTTATATGCAATCGAAATCCTTCGATGAGGTTATTGACCTTGCAAAAAATAAGGAACAAATGATACAAAGCGTTCCAGCCATTCAACCAGTTTCTGTAAAGGATATGGCCAGAATATCTGATTATTTTGGTTTTCGTCGCGATCCATTTACAAAGGAAAAAAAAGTTCATCACGGAATCGATTTTGTTGGACCAAAGGGTGCTCCGATTTATGCCACAGGCAATGGCAAAGTAATAAATGCTGAGTTCTCATTTTTTGGTTACGGCAATGTAGTGGTTATCGATCATGGTTTTGGTTTTAAAACAAGATACGCACATCTTCAAAAAATTGATATAAAAGTTGGGGATGAAGTAACCCGAGGTCAAATAATTGGATCGCTAGGAAATTCAGGACGAAGCACAGGTCCTCATCTTCACTATGAGGTGCTTCTTCGGAACAAACCTGTTGACCCCATGAACTACTTCAACGATATGAGTCCTGAAATTTACGATTCAATGGTAAGAAACAACTCACAGCTGGCAATGGATTAGCAGACTTTAAATTATTGATTTTATTTGATAGAGAAGAAAAAAACATTACTCTTTCGAAACTTTCCTGATTTATTGCTCAATTTTCCTAACAAATGCATCCTTATAACCAAGTTCAATTATTCTTGGTAAATCTTCTTTGGCCTGCTCAATGGATGAATATGAACCATAGAAATAGCGATATAAACCATCTTCGCCAAGCGATACAATTACATCAGATAAATTGGCAAAAAAACCAACATCAACAGGATTCCTAAGTGCCATTATTTGGATTGCAAACCTGATTGGCTTAACTTCAGAATATATTGCTCTTCTTACAAAAGCATCCTTATATCCAAGTGCAATAAGCTGCTGTTGGATAATTTTAGCTTCATCTTTTGTTTTAGTTGATCCTACTGTATAGCGATGAAAACCATCAGATCCTTTTACAACAGAAACACCTGAAATATTTGCGAAATGATCTATTCCCACGGGAACAATTAAAGCCATAATTTGAACTGTATAGGCATCCTCAGAAAATGAACTTGTTTCAGCAAAAACAATCTTTGGTTCAACTGAAATGTCTCGACTGTGAGTTTCTTTGATTGTTTCCTTTTCCTTTTCTTTTTCGAAAGAACTTTCAACCTTTTCATTAATAATCGAGCTTTCAGGCAATGATATTTTTCCCTGTTCAATGTTAGATTCCTCTAGAACAGCCAATGGTGGTTTTGGTAATATGGGTTCAAGTATTACATCAAGAGTGTAATTTGGGGAATCGTAATCTTCTGGTATATTAATTTCGGCGATGAAATCGTTAAAACCCTCTCCTTGAAGAGAAACCTGATAACTCCCGGGCACTATTCTATGGGAAAAACTACTTGCAGTTATATCGGCTGCTATTTCGGCTTCTACCTTTTTCTCGTCAAAGCTATATATGGAGATATTTATATCTGAAGCTAAGTCGCTTAATGATCCTTTATCCATTGAAATATTGCCCAAAAGGTTAATCAATGGAAGTACTTTTACATGCATGATATCCATTGATCCATAACCATTTGGATCGTAGTACGCTGTTAAACCGGAAGCGTTATCGAATGGAAAGAAGAAAAGATTATCATCAGTATTATTGATTGGGTACCCCAAATTAACAGGACTATTGCTTGAATTCAAATCAGCATAGAATATATCATAACCCCCAATGCTATTATGACCCTCGGAGCTGAAAAAGAGGTACTTCCCATCAGAGGTTAGAAGTGGTGTATCCTCATTAAACTCAGTATTTATTGTTGTGCCAAGGTTTTCTGGATTACCCCACTTGCCCTTAGAACTCAATGTAGATTTATATATATCTATTCCTCCAACTCCACCGGGTCTGTCGCTTGTAAAGTAAAGCGTTTGTCCATCGGAAGAAATGGTTGCATGAGAGTCGTTGAACTTGCTGTTTATGGGTTTTTTTAATTTTTTTACCTTAGTCCATTCACCATTCTCAAAACGTGAATAGTAAATTGAACCTCTATCATAACGAGAGTAATAAATAAGTCCATCCGAGGTAAAATCATCGATTAAATATAATTCGGTTCCATCATAAGAAATGCTTGATGTCTTCAAAAAATAAGCTCTAAGATTACTCGCAATACTTTTGGGCTCACCCCACGAATCACCTTCTTTTTTTGATATGTGAACTTCATAGCCCAACTCAAGGTGTCTAGTAAAAGCCATCGTTTTTCCATCGCCTGAAATAACAGCATTGAAATTTGGATTATTTTCGTTAATTGTAGCTCCAAGGTTTCTTTCCCTAAGCCCTTTTTTATCGGCTATATACTTAGGGGCGTTATTGCATTGAGCAATCAACATATCAATTCTTCTGTTAAACTCATCTAAAGGATCTAAGAACTCTTTGTAACGTCTAAAAGCATCCTTAGCAAGATCAAATTGATTTGTTATTTGATATGCTTTTCCAAGATAATATAAAACTTCAGGAGGAGAGTTAATTTCTTTTATTCCTCGGGGATCATAATCCTTTGAAACCTGAATTGCGGCTTCTTCTAAATACTTAATGGCTTGCTCTTTTTTATCTGAAGTTAAAAGATAGCTGAAGCCAATCTTGTAGGTTATATTTGCACTTCTTGGTATTAAATCTAAAGCTTCTTGGTATTTTAAGGCTGCTTCCTCGTATCGCTTTTCATAAAGGTAAAACTCGGCCTCTAGTTCTTTTGAAAAAATTTGATTCCAGTTCTGTGCAATTAGCAGGTTGTGACTAATTAACAAGAGTAGAAAGATTGATATAAATCGATGCATTGTCGATTAATCTAATGAAGTAATTGTAATTAGCACAAATATAGTGGTATATAACAAAATAACAAATATTTCTTTTATGGACGCTCAATATTTATCAACAGACTGAGCAAAAGGGCTATTAGGTTTACACAAAAATAAGATAAACTCCAGAAAATGTTGTTGATAATTATCATTTGTTTTGCACTTTTTATATCGATTGTTTTTTAATCTTTTTTATATCTTTACATTTTAAATCAATTGTAAAACATGCCAAAACATAAGTATAGGTTTAATCCAGAATCGTTAAACTTTATCAGGGAAGAAAGTTCCTTTAAGAAAAGATTTTGGCAAGGGTTCAGATACTTTTTGTTAAGCATCATCGTCTCCATCATCTATTACATTATCTTC
>CAZDXY010000027.1:0-34769 GCA_964509385.1 uncultured Rikenellaceae bacterium | reverse complement strand
AAATAACTTGGCCAAATAACCTTAAAAAAGGTCAACCTATATCAGGATAAGACATGACCGCTTGCGAATTCAATAACCTAGCGCAACAAATCGAAAATAGATCTCTGATTTAATTGAAAAAGCGAATTAATCTTTTTAAATTTATAAAATCAAAAACAAAGGAATAATGAATACTTATAAAATAATCAAAAGTTTAAACTTAATCGTTCATTATTTTTCAGATGAAGTGACAATATCGGTTATTAATGAACATATGAAGAAAATTTCATTAGAACCTGATTACTCTGCTAATTTTGATGTACTTACAGATTTAAGAGATGCGATAGTGACTGCGAAATTTAAAAACATTGAAGAATTTGTAAATTATACTTTGTACGACTTGAAAGTTATAGCTAAAAGAAAAGTTGTATATATAACAAACAAACCGAACCAAGTTGCGTGGACAACTTTACTTTCAAATGCAATGGTAAACAGCGAAATGGACATCTTTGTATGTTCGACAGAAGATGCAGCAATAAATTTTCTTCAAAAAGCAGGATTTAGTAAACATGATTTTCAAGAATTGATAAAAGAAATAAAAATTAACGCAGCCTAACAAGCGGTATAAAAAATTGCCGGGACAGTAGGTTATTTAAAGGTTGTAACACGCTTCAACTTTTCGTGTACCTTGATAGGAAATCGCTCGCAATCGACAACTTTTCATACCGCCGGCCTTTAGCCCCGATAATATTTTAATCCGCCTCACAGGAACAAACGACAAATTGATGAAAAAAGCAATAGTAATTGGAGCAACTTCAGGAATTGGGAAAGGACTTGCAAGAATGTTGGTTGACAATAATTATAAAGTCGGGATAACTGGAAGAAGAACCGAGCTACTCAATGAATTGAAGAATGAAAAACCTAATTCTTTTTTCGTCAAATCATTTGATGTAACAGACACGAAATATGTGATTGAAAAATTGGAAGAATTGACAATTGAACTCGGTGGACTTGACTTGCTAATTTTAAGTTCAGGGACAGGTGACTTAAACGAAAATTTAAACTTTGAAATTGAAAAACGAACAATTAACACTAATGTTTTGGGGTTTACTCAAATTGTTGATTGGACGTTTAACTTTTTTGAAAAACAAAAATATGGACATTTGATAGCAATTAGTTCCATTGGTGGAATTCGTGGTAGCAGACAAGCACCTGCATATAATGCGACAAAAGCATATCAAATAAATTATTTAGAAGGACTAAGACAAAAAGCGACAAAGCTTAAAGAACCTATCTATATAACGGATATTCGGCCTGGACTTGTTGATACAGAAATGTCTAAAGGAGATGGGTTGTTTTGGGTTATGCCTGTTGACAAAACTATTAAACAAATTTACAGAGCTATAAATAAAAAAAAGAAAATCGCTTATGTTACAAAACGCTGGCGAGTAATTGCAACTCTATTAAAACGAATACCTAGACAAATCTATGACAGAATGTAATAAATTTAGTAAACAACGACCTACCAATAAGAGGTATAAAGCATTGGATTTTAAATGGTTATTAGAGTGTACCACCTCACTTCAAAGTTTGTAACAATGAGTACGAACGCAGCTCGTACTCCCCGACCTTTAATACATGCGACCTTTGGCGGTAATGACATAATTTCTGGTATTTTGGATCCAATTGAACCTGTTAAAATTCTTTTAATCAGATAGGTTTATAGGTGTAATGCCTGAGACACAAAACTCGTTAGGGTAAAAAAATAATCTCATCAAATCGATGAGATTATTTTTTTGATAACTAAGAAGCTATATATAGTTTCGAAAATACTATCTCAGTTTTGCACTGCCATATCTTACATTTACAATCACCTTAGGTGATGCATTTGGGTTATCGCCTACCGTACCATTAACTGTAAGCTTATTGCTGCTCTCGATGCGATTTACCCTGGCAGGGGTATTGTACGAAATACCACCGTAGGAGGATTGTCCGTCGATTGTATAGGAAACAGCCTGATCTATGGGAGCGTAAAGGCTGGCATAGCTGCCATTGAAAGTTATTGACTCGAAATTGTTGGCAACTTCAGCCAAACGAACATCACCGTATTTTGTGGTAATATCCAACTTTTTATCCAAACGGTTTATCCGATAGGTTGTATAACCACTTTCGCCCACGATATTGGCTATTCTGCCAATGGTAAAAGTGTCGTACTTCGACTCTGTAACAATGGAGCTAACCTGATCAACAGAAAATTTCGAATATTTGCTGAGCATAACAACGGCAACCGCCTTAACAATGGTAACATTGGCATACTTCACGTCAAACTTCATCCAGTTAACTTCGTCAATTGAAGCATTACCATAACCTAAATCGAGAAAACTAAGGTTTTCAGCGCTTCCGTAGTATATTCTGTTTGCCTTTAGGTTTCCGTATTTCAGTTCAATTCTGGAATGTCCTGTGAGCTGATCAATAAAAATATCGCCAAACTTGTTCTTAAGTGAGATGTCAACGTTACTGGGCATTTTCACCCTGTAGTCGATTCGAAACTCCTTGGAGGATGAGCTGAAATTGAAACTCCCAAAAGATTTCATAAGTTTCTCGTCAATTTCGGTAATAGCTCGAATTTCGTTTCCACTTTCCTCGAGGATTACATTGATTGCCGCAAGCATTCGCTCTGCCCTATCCCTGCTGGTATGCTCAACGGTTACTTCTACCTCTATGGATACGCTGTTCTTATCCCAGTTCTCGATGTTTACCTGCCCAAAGCGGTTTTCAATGGTTAGCTGGGTACCCTTGTGAACTTTAAACTCTTTCTGAAAGGTTTTATTCAACTTATTGTTAAAGTTAAATAATGCTCCATTGCTGCTGATTGAGAATCCAATCAACAAACCTACAAGGGCAATTGAAAAAAATCTGGAAGTTTTCATCGTATTTTTATTTATTTTTTTATTGATTCAACATATTAATATCCTTAAGTCTTGTAATAAACTGCTCCATTACTTCAAGTTGAGTTTGATAGTATAGGGTTAGTACATATGCCGCCCTGTCGGGGCGTGGCGATTCTGAAATGTCTTGCCGAAGGTTCTTGTAACTCTTTTCGAATTCAGCAAGTGTAGTTGAAATTTCCTCATCCATTGGAGACATCTGATCGCTCATCATATCAGTTATCATCTGTTGCTTTTGGTAAACCCTATAACGGTAATACTCATCAATCTGAATAATCTCTTGTGATAGATTATTTGCTGCTAAATCTCTTTTTCCTAGATTGATCATTTTGTCAAAGTTTAGCAGTAGGCTCAAACTTGCAGTGACAATAATACCTGCAACAGCAGCTGCGCTGGCAACCAGGTAAAGATTAACCCTTCTTGCAGGTTTTTTTGCCATCAGTTTTGCTCTAAACCTATCGAGATGCCCTTCTGATGGTTCGAACTCATCAAATTCGTGCCTGTGCGATTCTATGTAATTCCTTAGCTTATCCATGTTTTCTAAATATTAAGGGTTGAACCAAGTATCTCCAAAAGCTTTTGCCTTGCTCTGGCTAACTGAGAGCGTGAGGTGGATGGATTTATTCCTAGCATTTGAGCCACCTCTTCGTGCGAATAGCCCTCAACAAGTACAAGATTTACCACCAATCTATACCCTTCAGGAAGCATCAATATGGCTCTTTTTACAATCTCAACCGATTCGGGTTCAAAATCTATACTATCAACCGGTTCGTCAGCCTTTAAACCGCATACCTCATCGATTGACGTTTTTTTCAACTTTTTTTTCTTTAAAAAATCCAACGAGCTATTCACCACTATCTGTTTGAGCCATGCTCCAAAACTTACCTCGTTACGGTAAGTATTAATCTTATCAAACGCTTTAAAGAACGATTCTTGCATTACATCCTCTGCATCGGTTGCATCACCAACAATTCTTACACATGAATTGAACATCGCTTTGTAGTACAGCCTGTAAATCTCGAACTGCGCTTGGCTATCGCCTTGCCTGCATCGGTCAATCAAAGCCTGATGAATGTTGTGATACTTATGCTCAACCTTCATATTTCTGGAGTAATGACGAATAACCACTCACTAACGCTGCATGGCATAGTTTTATAATGCATTTTTTTCAGCAAATTACTGAAAGATATTTGTGGTTTAGCTAAGATAGGATATGTTTTCGTGCCATATCAAAAAAAAAAAGAAAAAATAGCTTGTAACCCTATTGCATTTTTTAATTTCAAACCCTATTTTTATCCGTTGAAAATTGATTGTTAACCCCTTAAAACAAATAAGATGAAAAAAAGTAAAATTTTAGTTTTGTCCATCATGCTTTTGGGCGCATTTGTACTAGTATCCTGCGGGTCAGGCAGTGAAAAAGCTAAGGCTGAAAAGGCTGAAGTAGAATGCACACATGAACACGAAAAGGAACATGAATGCGATGAAGCCAAGAAAGATTCATGTGCAACTGCTAAAGCAGAAGACCATGAATGTAAACACAAAAAAGAAAAAACGGAGGAAACTCAAGAATAATCGAAAAAATAAATACAAAAAGCCGCTAAATGCGGCTTTTTTTTATCCTATAAAATGTGATTTTTTCAATTCTAATTTTATATTTTTCCATACAAATTGAATTATAGGGGTCAATTGATGTAGTTTGTGTATTGCAATTGCAGAATGAAAAAATGTAAGTTTTTAAAATATAAATTTACCACTAGTTTCATTGTTTCTACTTTTTAAAAACACAAGCCAAGAATTTTTTTTTGAACCAAGTTAATCAACTAAAACCAAAAAACTACTATGAAAACACAAAGATGGATTAAACTAGCATTTTATGCATTGTTAGCAGGTGTTATTTTCAACAGCTGTTCGAAGGATGATTTTACAGCAGAACCTGATTACTCGCTGGAAGATGGGAAAGCATCTTATACAGTACGTCCTGATTTTGCAACTTTGGATGATAGACCTTCGGATGTTATAGCTAAATTCATGGTAACCGAACTGGATGCAAAACCAGTGAAACTGGATGAAACATCAGCAAAGGGTGCAAAGTATGCATTGGTAGTTGGTATTTCTGATTATGCAGGCACATCGAATGATCTTCAATACTGTGATGATGATGCCATTGACTGGAAAAACCGTTTACAAACTGAGGGTTACAGCGTAACTGCACTACTGGATTTGAATGCAACAAAAAGTGCAATAGAATCTGCTGTAGCAACTCTAGCAAGTAAATCCACTGCTGGCAACGAAATTGCTTTTGTATATTCTGGTCATGGTAGCAAGGGAAATATTGTAACAACGGATTTATATTACATTAGCAGCACATGGTTTCAAAGCATGTTTGCAAATGCAACAAGCACTAAAATGGTTTTCACATTCGACGCTTGCCAGATTGGTGCCATGGCTACTGCTCTCAACAAAAATGGTAGAGTAATTGCCGTTGCTTCCGACACCAGAACCTATTCGTACGATGGTGATGCCACCATGCAAAATGGCGTGTTTACTTATTACCAAATGAAGGGATTCGACCAAATGGGCTACATCTATGCTGAGGATGATTTTCAGTATGCTTGTACTCAATTTAAAACCTGGGCAAACAGCAGGAGACCTAAACTAAAGGTTGCTCCATCGTTTAAAGATTCTTATGTAGGTTACCTTGATTTATAGTATTTTAAATTTCTCCCTAAAAAGAAGATGCTACCCTTGGGTAGCATCTTCTTTTTTTATAAAAGCCAAACTT
Organism: uncultured Rikenellaceae bacterium; assembly: GCA_964509385.1. GTDB lineage: Bacteria > Bacteroidota > Bacteroidia > Bacteroidales > Tenuifilaceae > MWFE01. The sequence continues at coordinate 29,060 of CAZDXY010000027.1, read as the reverse complement.
TTAGCGAGTAAACCATTCCTGTAACAATTTCACCTGCCTGATAGTCGAATTCTGATCCCCTAAGGCTATGGGGTATGCAGTAAACAATAATGGTTACCAAAGCAGCAACAATAGTGAACCATCGCATGCCTTTCCGGTAGTTCAGAGCCACTGCAATAGCCCAAAACACAAACATAATAAGTGTTTTGTTATCGGTTAAATCCGATCCAAAGGGAAAGCCAGTCCAGTAATGATCGAAGGCAAATTTTTGGACAATTGGACCGAAAATCAGCCCTCCAACAAGAATCAGGATAAGTGTAAGTTTTCCATAAAATCTATACTTATCATGATTAGAAACAGCCAGAATTCCTGTCAAATTACTTATAATAAGGGCGATAAACATTAAAAGAACATGCGGTAAAAGTGCCCATCCGGGAACCTTGCCTTTGAACCTAATCACAATTGGCTCATCGTCGGGTATGCTGATCTCTTTGCCTTCAGCCAGGTTGGAAAGTTCAATGTAGTATTCCAACTTGGCAGCCTTTTGACTAATATTGGGAAAATAAGCTATAAATTCATCTCCCTCGGGGAAAAAGGGATCAACAGACCAGTCAGCATCGGTTGGGTATGGACGATGAAACAATCGAGCGGTCCACTCCCATGATAAACCTGGAATAGTAACCGTTAAAACAGAATCTATTTCGTGACTACGAGGCAATTTCATTGATAAAGACACAGTGTCTATTTCAATATTTACCCTTTTTGGATAAGTTGGTCCTGTTTTACGTTGAAAGATAACGGCAGCAAAAGTAATTAATACAGCTGCTAACCAAAACCAGATATTTCTTTTCATCTTGAAATATTTTAAATAATAAACGTTTCGTAAACTAAGTTGGCCATCTCTATTTAATAAACTATAGCTGAACCAAAACAACTCTTGTTGTTCCATTATTAATGACCTCAACTGAAATGGTCATTCCTGGCTTCAATTCCTGAATGCGGTACATGTAATCCTGTATGTTTCGCACCTCTTTTCCATTAATAGCAGTTATTATATCACCCTTAGAAATGCCAGCAAGATATGCGGGTTGATCAGGATTTACAGCCAAAACCAACAATCCTTCGTTATTTGCACCACTAACATCGGGCATAATACCCAAACGTACTTTTAATTGCGCCCCATGCCGTGAAGGTTGAACTTTTGGACCAGATTCTTGAAATGAAAGCATCTCAGGAATATTGGCAAGTTCAACAATAACATCGTATATGAAATTGGTGCACTCAACCAATCCATCAAAATTTATCCTTTCGATAACATCGAATGGGGTGTGGTAATCAGTATGGGGTCCTGTACTAAAAAAGAATACCGGAATATCTTTGCTATAGAAACTAGCATGATCGGAAGGACCATAACCCTGTGGAAAAGTGGATAGATTGAAATTGTATTCGCTGTTGATTTTTGTAAGGATCTCTTCGGACTCAATGGATGTTTTAACTCCCCCAATCTGAAGTGTCTTTTCTGCGCAAAGCCTACCAAGCATATCTATATTTATCATTGCAGCTATTGAGTCAAGTGGAATTAGAGGATATTCTGTAAAATACCTTGATCCAATGAGACCTTGCTCTTCGGCACCAAAGGCAATAAGAATAATGCTTCTTTGTGACGGGTAGTATGCCAACTTCTGACCTATTTCAAGCATGGCCGCTATTCCAGATGCATTATCATCTGCTCCATTATGCACTGCAAGGGTATCGGGCATACGACTGGATGAATTCTCCCCTCCCATTCCAATATGATCGTAGTGAGCCCCAATAACAACATACTGGTTCTTATAAATAGGATGAGTCCCCTCGACTATACCAATAACATTTTGCGATTTGCTTTTACTGTTAATAATATGTGTTCGAGCATTTAGTTTTGCTGTTAAGTTTATTGATACCGGCTTACGAAGGTTTACTATTTTTTTTTCCAACCCAGAAATTGTATAACCCATCGAACCAATTAAAACATCTGCTTTCTCTCGTTTTAACTGAATTACAGGTATTCCAATATCGAATGTTTTTTGGTTCAACCCAATCAGTTCATCCTCTTCATCGAACTCATTTCCTGAAATCAGGATAACCCCAGCGGCTCCATTATCTTTAGCAACCATGGCCTTATATCTATCGTTTGAATATTGTCCAAAAGGACTTATGGGATTGTTGTACTCGGGATCTCCCCTTAGAATAAGTACCCATTTTTCGTTTACATTCATCGCTTGATAATCGTCCCAGGTAATCGAATCATTTCTGATGCTAAATCCATATCCAACAAAAACAATAGTCGCAGAAAGGGTATCACTCGAAGAGAACGGGAATACCGAGTAATCCTCACCCAATTGCAACGACTTTGATTCGATGCTAAGGAAATTGTTTTTACCAATTTCCTGCTTTTCAATAAATTCAAAAAATTGATAGCCATTTTTACCCATGAGTAAAATCCCTGATCTCTCCATGGCATCCTTGATATACTTAGCTGCAACCCTATCGAATGGAGTGCCAGGCTTTCGTCCTTGCAAAGAATCGGAAGCCAAAAAGTCGATGTGTGAATAAAGCTCATCCTTTGTGATATCAGGATTTAACTTCTTTTGCTGTGAACAGGCAATAAAAATTGAAAAAGTACAAAGTAGAGTAAGTCGAAGTAATTTCATTTTTTTGGAATTTCTATTAGCGGTTAATGATTGTTTATTATTACAAACCTAAGCGAAAAATAAAAAATAACAAAATTGAAATGTAAAATCGGAATTCTTAAAAACTCAATTTTATAGCCCCAGAAAAAAATCGTGATAATAGCGAAAATATGAAAATGCTTCCTTCCTTATCTCCTCATTACAATTATTGAGTATATCAATTTGTCCCCTATGATCCCATATAAACTGACAGCTATCAGTTATAAAACCAAAACCATCGTTAAAGGCATAGTATGCGAATTGTTTATTTGAATTGGAGAGAAGATTTCGGGAAAATGCAAATTCATTAGCATCAATATCAAGTTGATAAAGTAGGGTTCTTGCTAAATCAATCTGGGACCCAATTCGAGAAACAACTCCCACAGTATCCAATGCTCCACCTAACCATAGCATAGGAATTTCAAATTTTGCAGATTCATAAATTCGATTATTTCCCGGTAGCCGATGCCCATGATCGGCAAGTAAAATGAAAAGTGAATTATCCCAGCAAGGCTTTTTCGATACCTCATCAAAAAATCTACCTAGCCAATAATCTGTGTAATAAACACTGCTGGCATACTTATCTACTGCATTATGCTCAGGAAAAACCGGTTCATCAGGAAATTCAAATGGCTCATGACTGCTTAGAGTGAAGAAAAATTTGAAGAATGGCGTTTCTGCTTCATCTAAATCGGAAAGAAGTTTTTGAAAAACATATTCATCAGGGACTCCCCACTTCCCAAAATTAAAGGAACGTGGAAAATCAGTCTGCGAAATAATTCTATTAAAACGAGCTGAGTAGAGAAACGTTCGAATGTTAGCAAAATCTGGATCACCTCCATAATAGAAAGATGTGTAATAGCCAACTGAATCGAGACAACGACTTAATGTAGGCAGTTTGATCGACTTTGGAGGGTATAAAATAATGGATTGTGTTGATTGCGCCGGGAATCCTCCAAGTATCGAAACTAATCCTTTATCACTTCTGTCGCCCGAAGCATAGATGTTTGAAAAAAGGAGTCCCTGTTTGCAAAGTTTGTTAAGGTTTGGTGTCACTCCCTCCAACCCTCCCAAAGGCATTATAAACTTGGATGTAAAGCTCTCAAGAAGTATTACAACAATATTCGGTTTAGTGGTTTTAAGAACTTTTGGAGCATCATCATTTGTTATCTCAAACGAGATAATATACGGATCTGCTTCTTTGGCAGAAATGTAATCGGGATACTGCTTGCCCATTGACTTTAGCATGGTTAAGCCATAAATCATATTCCATACCCCATTCAATGCAGCATGATTACCAAATAAATTGTGACTAAAGTAGACTTTACCCGGATTCATGGGAGCTACACCCAAACCTCCTCTTATAGGAATTATCATGGTTGCCGATAGAAAAAGGAAAATCGGAACCATCCACCACTTGCCTTTGTCAAGTCGCATTCTGCCTATTAAAAAATGGTAAAATTTAGAGAAGCTAAATATTAGCAACAAGCTGAATAGAAACAGAACTAATATTAGCCAGAATTTAAGTGAGGCAAACGCTTCCTCTGGAGTTTTTAAGTAAAATAAGGGCGTTGCATCTATCCTATATCCCCAATGTCTGTAAAGTTCCATATCGCTGACTAAAAGCAAGACAAAAAATGTTAGCAAAAACAAGTTGAAATATTTAAAGACAAGTTGAGTAATCCTTCCCGTAAAAAAAAACAGCGAAATAAAAATCCCTGATAAAAGGAGGATGTAACCTATTAATGAAAAATCCATCCATCCACCCAGAGAAAAAATCTTTATCCAGTCATATGCACTTAATGAGGGTAATTGTCCAAAATGATATAGCATAAAGATTAACCTCATAGAAACGAAGAATATCAGCCAAAACAAGGCTAACTTGACCAAGAAAAGTAATCGGAGGGTAAAACATTTTAAAGCATCCATACAATAATCATCTAAAAAAAATTGTAATGACAAAAATAGTTGAATTTACTTTGAAAAAGACTTAAAATTAAATCGTATACATCGTTGAATTGTTAACAATCCTTATAATTTTGCACTGGAATAGCTATAAAATGAAAAGAAAACGCATTTCTGAGAGGAAAGTTATTTTATATACAGCAGGATTGGTTGTTCTTGCAGGAATAGTTCGACTTTTAAATTACTCTGCGGGCTCAATTTTTTTCTACATTGCTTTTTTACCTTTTATGCTTTACAGGCTTTTCACAATCATTAAAAATAAACAGTATAAGGGGACAAATATTGATCTCTACAGAATTTTGATACTTTTTTTAATGATTTTAACAATAACCATGAATGTTGCCGGGTGGCAAGAAGCCGACTTTTTCTTACTTTTTTTACTTATGATTGATTTTTTACTGGTGATCAACAAGCGATTTTAGGTTATATTTTTTCTCCCGAAATTTTTATCCCTATAAAGCTTACATCATCAACCTGTTTAGCATCCCTTTTCCAACTGTAAAAAGTTTCCTCAAGAATCCTTTTATGCTCGCATAATGGAAGGTCGGCTAAGTCGCAAATCAATTTGTTTAGCTGACTCGTCATAAATTTTCGTCCATGTGCCCCCCCAAACTGATCGGCAAATCCATCGGAAAAAAGGTATATGATGTCGTTTTCAAGTAGGGTAATGCTATGAGTAACAAAGGGAACAACATCAATGTTTGAGCCAATTGACTGTTTATTGGGTCGAACCTGGTAAAGTACATGGTTTTTACCCTTTGAAATTATTGCACTGGCAGGTTGAGGTAAATTTGAACCACGAAGAATGTAAAGTGGAATATTCGCACCAGCATACTTAAGTTCATGACTTTGGGGATTATAGCTACAAAAAGCTATATCCATACCATCAAATATCTCAACACCCTTTTGTTGCTCTAAACTGTCTTCAAACAGGTAGTTTATCTTGTTTAACACTTCACCGGGGTTGATTATATTCATTTCGCTAACCAAACTGTTCAAGCCGTAGGTTCCAATAATACTCATCAATGCACCAGGTACACCATGTCCGGTACAGTCGGCAAGGGCAAACAGAATTCGGTTATTCCTTTCCTTAACCCAGTAAAAATCGCCGCTAACAATGTCGCGCGGAATAAGAATTAAGAAAGACTCTGGAAAGAACTCTCTTATCCTCAGAGATGTTCTAAGTATTGCCTGCTGAATATATTTTGCGTAATTCATGCTATCGGTTAGCTCACGTGTTCTAGTCTCGGAAATAAATTTTTGCCTTTCCAATGCCTCTTTTTGATTTGCCAATACAAGATTGGCTTGTCTTTTATGAATAAACTCTCGTACAGCAAATACAATTATTACAAAGAATAGTGCTATAACAATATATAGCAGAACCTGCTTTTGCTGTTGTTGCGAAATCAACTCTTTACCCCTTTCAAGTTCCATCTCTTTAGTAAGCATCTCTTGCTGCTGACGATTAAACTTAGCATCTTCCTCAAGTTTTGTTGCCTCACTAATTATCTGTACATTGAAAAGGCTATCGGTAATCCTAGTATATTGGCTTAAACTTTGGTATGCCTTTGGATAATCGCCAATGCTTCCCATTACCTGCGAAAGACCTTTATAGGCAGATCTGGATAAATCGTTCAATCCAACGCTATTGGAGTAAGCAATACAACTATTGAATGCCTCAATTGCTTTATAAGGCTGATTTGTTTTCCAGAATAGGTTTGCAATTCTTAAATATGTATGTGAAATTCCGACAACATCTCCATTCTCTTTCTGACATCTAGATGCCTCCAAGAGCAACCTATCCGCTTCATTATACTTTTTAGTTAAAGTTAATATTTCTCCTAAAAATGATTTTGCTCTATTGTATTCCGAATCATTCAGTGGTTCAAATATTCCAATCGCTTTTCTGGTGTTAATTTCAGCATCATAAAAATTATTCTCCGATAACAGCAACTCACCCAGAGTTAACAATGCTTTACCAAACAACAATTGGTTCTTACTATTTTCAAGCAATTCGATAGCATTCTGAATACGATCCCTTGAGATAGTCAGATTACCTAACTTTTTGTGAATGATTCCTAATGTTAAAAGAGTTTTAGCTAATCCAACTATATCATTTTGGCTTTCAAAATAGGATTTTGCTCTTAGAGCACTTTCCATTGCAAATACAATGTTTCCAACCTCTTGTTCTATCTCGGGAATCTGAATCATATACCACGAAATATTCAAGGTGTCTTTTAGTAAAAAACTCAGGTCCAAACCTTTATATAAATATTCAAGAGATTCGCTTTTAAAATTCTTTATAATATGAACTTCAGAAAGAAGCCTGACAGATTCATTTATTTGCAGTTCGCTACCTGTTTCCAGGGCATTTACATATGCTTGATTAAATGCTATAAGGGCATCATCGTATTGATTGATTACAAGAAAATACTTCCCCTTAATAATATACCCCAAATGAATAGTAGAACGATCCTTTGCCCTTTCGGCAAAGTTTATCGATTCGTTTATTATGTAAAGTGACTTTTCTGGTTCGGAAATGGCATTGTTAAGCGCAAGAGTCAACTTATTTCTAATTTGATCCGGGTTATATGGATCAGCCATCTCCGAAGAGTATAAATTTGAATGTAAGGAGAATGAAAAGAATAAAATAAAAGTATGCAGTAAAGTATTAATCTTAATATTCCTCAAGGTTGTGTGGTTTTAATGAGTTTGTACGAAGCAAAAATACCATTATTTGTAAAGATACGGAAGTTACTCCTTCAGTTTTTTACTGTGAGGTTTTAGTGTTCACTTTTTTATGGAACAAATTCATGTTAATAACTTTTTAATAAAATGCACATAAAGAACTTAAAGGATCTTTGGCGTCAAAAAAAAATGCAGTAATTTTACCCAAACTTTTAGGAATGGTATTTTTAATCCTTAGCATTCTCTCCTCAACTTCAATTTATATAATCTTTAAGTTGATTAACCATTATAAAGTTCACACATTCAGCACCATTGTAGTTAATTACCTCGCCGCCTGCATAGCAGGTTTTTTTTTGAGCAATAGTAAACAATTTTCTTTTTCGATTTTTTTTGAGAATTGGTTTCCCATCTCAGCTCTTATAGGGGTTTTGTTTATAATCATGTTCTATGTTATTGCCAAAAGTACCCAAAAAGTAGGAGTGGCTGTAACAACAGTTGCTGTAAAAATGTCGGTTGTTGTTCCCATCGCTTTCTCAATTTGGTACGATACTGCTGATGTGCTCACGCTGCTGAAATCCCTTGGTATTGTTCTGGCAATTCTTTCGGTTTTTCTAACAGTTTATAGAAAGAATACTCAAAAAATCAATGCCAACACAATTCTTCTTCCGGCCTTCCTGTTCATTGGGATGGGGATTGTGGATTCGTGCGTTAAGTTTGCCCAATCCGCATTCGTTACAAATGATTTAACCTCTGTTTTTTCCACTATGGTTTTTGCATCGGCGCTTATCTCAGGTATTCTTGTTTTACCTTTTAGCAAAAATGCTTTAGCCAGCTATAGATTCACTAAAACCTGGATATTTGGAATTATTCTAGGGTTAGTAAACTTTGGGTCAATGTATTTCCTAATCCTTGCCCTTAACTACGTTGATATCTCAACAGGAGTTCAAGCTATGGGATCAATAGTTTTTGGAATTAATAACATTGGTATTGTAGCATTAAGCGTAATAGCAGGTTTTATAATGTTTAATGAACGACCATCGCGTTTAAACTGGATTGGAATTACACTTTCGTGTGGAGCAATCATTGTGTTAATGTTCAGCTAAATAAACAAAAGAAATGCTAGAATCTGATACTCTTCTCACCATAAAAAACCCAGCAGAAGGGCTATACAAAGAGAAAGGCAGCAAATTTATTTCTCTGGCATTTCCCGTAAATACTGATGATGAAGTAAAGGAGATTCTTCTGAACTTACGAAAGCAGTATCATGATGCCCGTCATCATTGCTATGCATATGTAATTGGGTTTACTGGCGAGGTTTGGAGAGCAAACGATGATGGAGAACCCTCAAGCACTGCAGGAAAACCAATTCTTGGACAGTTGATTAGCCGAAACCTTACCAATACTTTAGTTGTGGTTGTTCGCTACTTCGGGGGAACAAAACTAGGGGTATCAGGCCTTATTTATGCATACAAAACTGCTGCCTCTGAGGCTCTTAACAACACTGAAATTATTACTAAAACCATAAACGATATCTATAAAATTAATTTCGCTTATCCTGCCTTGAACGAGATAATGAAACTTGTAAAGGATGAAGATTTAAACATTAAGGAACAGCAGTTCGATAATAATTGCTCTGTTGTACTGGGAATAAGACAATCAAAAGTCACTTTTATACTAGACAAAATTAATAAAATCGATTCGGCTATGGCAGAATTTATTAATACTGAATAACCCTGCAACCTCGTTAAATCGAGGTTTTTTTTGATCTATCAACAATAGAAACAATAACCTAAATACAAAAAAATGAAAAACAAAAGCCTGGTAGCAATTAACGATCTAACCAAAGAGGAGATTATTAAGATTCTCGATCTTGCCGAAGAATTTGAAAAGAACCCCATTCAGAACATCTTGAGCAAAAAAGTGGTGGCCACTCTATTCTTCGAACCCTCAACCCGTACCCGATTAAGCTTTGAAAGCGCTGTAAACCGTCTTGGGGGTCGGGTAATTGGATTTTCCGAAGCAGCCAACACATCAGTATCCAAGGGAGAAAGCCTTAAGGATACCATACTAACGGTAGCCAACTATTCCGATCTTATTGTGATGCGCCACCCCATTGAAGGGAGCGCTCGATATGCCAGCGAGGTTTCACCTGTACCCATCATCAACGCAGGCGATGGGGCAAACCAACACCCAACCCAAACACTTTTAGACCTATACTCCATTCGTAAAACCCAAGGAACTCTTCTAAATCTTAACTTATTCCTAGTGGGCGATCTGAAGTATGGACGAACTGTACACTCGTTGCTTATGGCTATGAGTATTTTTGGGGCAACATTTACTTTTGTTGCTCCCAAGGAGCTCCAAATGCCAAATGAGTACAAGCTATACCTTGACGAAATTGGACTAAAGTATACCGAACAAGCTGATCTCCACGAAAATCTTGATAAGGCTGACATAATTTACATGACACGCGTGCAAAAGGAACGATTCTCTGATCCTGTTGAATACGAAAAGGTTAAAAATGTATATGTTTTAAGGGAAAAGATGCTGCTGAATACTAAGGAGAATATGCGTGTTCTTCACCCACTACCCCGTGTTAATGAAATTCATACCGATGTTGATAAAAATCCTAAGGCATATTACTTCCCTCAAGCCATGAATGGAGTATATACCCGGATGGCTATCATGTCGCTAATTTTTGGTTTATAATAATTCTAAAAACAATTTGTCATGACACAGAAAAAACAGCTAAATGTTAGCGCAATTGAAAACGGAACCGTAATTGATCATATTCCAGCTAAAAGTCTATTCAACGTAATCTCAATACTAGGACTCCATAAATTTGACAACCTTATCACTTTTGGTACAAATATGGAAAGTCAGAGATTTGGCAAAAAAGCCATTATTAAAATTGCCGATAAATACTTCGAAAAGGATGAAATTAACAGAATTGCCATTGCAGCACCGCTTGCTAAGCTCAATATCATCAAAAACTACGAAGTGACTGAAAAACGAGTGGTTGAAGTTCCTGATAATATAGAAGGTATTGTTAAATGCGTTAATCCTAAGTGTATTACTAATGTCGAGGCTGTAACACAGAAATTCCATGTAATTGACAAGAAAAACGTATCGTTAAAGTGTCATTACTGCGAGAAGATAACAGACCAAGAACACATGATATACCTGTAATAAAAGAACACCGATTAGCGAATTGTTTTTGAATGAGTTATAATCATTGATAACTTCATTTATCGCTAATCGGTGTTTTTATTTTGTGGGAAAAACTACCAACCCAATTTTATCTAAGGCGATCTAAACTTCTAATCAGTGCCTCATCCCTTGAAATTGCCCGAAGGGCAAGAAAAACTAGAATTGCAGCCACCAAGGGGAAAACAAAAAAAAGAGAGAATGTTCCACTACCTGATAAGGTAGTTTGGGCAACTCGAAAGTAATAGTACATTAACCCCTGAAGTCCTAATAATAAAATAATATTGAAAACACTAAACCGTATCTGCAACATCCTTTTTTTATAAAGGAAAATTGTTCCAATGGTTATTAATAGGCAGATTATCATTAGGATTGAAAGTGAAATTGATGAGAACGTAACGCCATCACCACCGCTAGCATTGACCAAACCCTTAAATCCCAACTCAAAAATATTTTGATCAGTTGATCTAACCATTTCAGCAAAGGGGAACAGGACCAAAAAAACTAATAGAATGGCCGCAATGAGAAGAAATACCGATTGAATCCTCTGTATCATTAGAATTTAAATATTTAGTTAGCTTTTAAGAATTAAAGTTTTATTGAGTTATTCCCTTCTACATTCCTCCAAGAATAAGCGGTAAACCATCCTTTCCGCTTCCCACAACAACAACCTTGGTATTTGGTGATTTTGCTAATTCGGCGGTTGCTTCAATTCCACGCATTTTCAGAAGGTTGGCAGTTAAACTGCTTGTAATGATATTATTTGCTCGTGCTTCCCCTTCAGCTGCTATACGTCTGCGTTCAGCTTCACTCTTCTCTTTCTCCAGTTTAAACTGATATGCGAGGAACTCCTGCTCTTGAGTTAGTTTGCTCTCAATTGCCTGTTGTATTTGAGTAGGAAGGTTAATGCTTCTAATCAGAAGAGCTCTCATATCAATGAAATTTTCACCCAATATTTTATTGGTTTCACTTATTATGGTCTGCTCAACTTCGCTACGCTTTGTTGAGTAAATCTCCTCTGCGGTGTAACGACCTGCAACCTGTCGCACCGATGAACGAACCTCGGGAACAACAAGCTGGTTTATGTAATTCTTTCCAAAAACTTCGTGGAGGGATCCAATCTGATTATAAATCGGGTTAAACCTCACTGAAACATCAATAATAAGCTTTAAACCACTCTTATCAAGTACATCCATCGTTTCCTCTGCTTTCAACTCTTTCACATCGTAAACATGAAAATCGTTCCATGGAGCAACGACATGAAAACCAGGCGAATAAATATTATCTTTATCGAGGCCTGTAGTGAAGGGTCTAAAAATAACCGCACGCTCACCGGGTTGAATAATGTAAAACATCCGGCTGCTGAAAATAAGAATTAGCAGTAATGCTGCTATTCCAATGATGATAATTAGCTGTTTCTTTTTCATGTTTTCAAATTTTTATGGTTAAAAATGCAATTAGTTACAAATTCACTGACAAAGTTAACCTTTTTGTCGAACTTAAGCCTCTGTGTTAATGAATACAAAATTAACTTAGAGCTAAATAATGGAATGGCATTTTATATTTTTTGTTTACTTTTAAACTTTTTAAATAGTCTTAAAATGAGAACTATTGAACCTTCAGAACTGATAATCAACTCAGATGGAAGTATTTTTCATCTACATCTCAGGCCAAACGATATTTCCAAAAAGATAATTCTCGTTGGAGATCCAGGTAGAGTTGACACTGTGGCATCGTTCTTCAACCGGATTGAATTCACAACATCAAATCGTGAGTTTAAAACCGTTACAGGATGGCTCAATGGTAAACGCATAAGCGTTATATCAACTGGAATAGGCACCGACAATATTGACATTGTAGTTAATGAATTGGATGCTTTGGTCAATATCGATTTTGAAACAAGGCAGGAAAAAAGTGAAAAACAAGAGCTCACTTTAGTTCGTCTTGGCACCTCAGGTGCCATTCAGGCTGATATTCCCATTGATAGCTTTGTGCTAACAGAAATGGCCATTGGTTTTGACGGTTTACTAAATTTTTACGCCGGGAGAAATCAGGTATGCAATCTTGAAATGGAAGCAGCCTTTTTGGATCATACACAATGGAATCCATTATGTGCCAAACCCTACTTTGTAGCATCGTCTGCTGAACTAGTAAAATTATTCGAAGATATTGCCATCAAGGGCACTACTATTTCTGCTCCAGGTTTTTACGGACCTCAAGGAAGGATTCTGCGCATACCCCTAGCCGATAACGAATTAAATCACAAGGTTGAATCATTTAGATACAAGGATAAACGAATCACCAATTTTGAAATGGAGAGTTCTGCCATCAATGGGCTTTCCAGGGTATTAGGACATAAATCCATTACCATTTGCGCAATAATTGCAAATAGGGTTACCAAGAAATCATCACCAAACTATAAGCCTACTGTAAAAAAGCTAATAGAAGTTGTGCTGAATAGGCTCACTCAATAGATTTACAAGTAATTTGTTAAATGAGACAAAAAGAATTAAACGCACTGGTTTCTCTTCTCGAAGACCCTGATAATGAAATTTATAGTGTAATCTCTAAAAAAATTATGCAAGAGGGTATGGAACTCATACCAGCACTTGAGAAAGCATGGGAAACAAGCGAAAATCCTCTCATACAACAAAGGATTGAATCGTTAATTCATAAAATTCAATTCCAAAGCACCAAAGAACAACTAGAGCGTTGGGTTAGTTCAGGAGCAACAAGCCTCTTGGATGGCACTATTTGCATTGCCCGATATCAGTACCCTGAAATTGAAACCAGTTTAATTGAAAATTACCTCGAGAAAGTAAAGCAAAAGATTTGGCTAGAGTTAAATGAAAGTCTTACCGCCCTTGAGAAAGTGAAAGTTATTAACCATATTATTTATGGAGTTCTTGGCTATTCGGGTAATACAACAAATTTTTTCTCCCCTCAGAATCACTATATTAATCAACTAATCGAGAATAAAAAAGGAGGTCCTGTTTCGCTTTCCATTTTCTATTCCTTGGTGGCTCAAAAATTGGGATTACCCATATATTGTGTTAGCCTTCCCCGAAACTTCATTCTTGCATACATCGATAGATATCAAGCCTCATCAACATCTGATAAAAATACTAAATCTGTATTGTTCTACATCAATCCATTCAACGCAGGTGCTGTTATAGGTAAAAAGGAGATTGAGCATTTTCTTACTCAAAACAATATTGAGATCAACGAAAAATATTTCTACCCTTGTTCTAATCAAACTACAATTTCGCAGCTAATAGCGAGTTTGATGATCTCTTATCAAAAAGTTGGATCGCAGCAGAAGGTTGAGGACCTTAAACAATTCCTTGATGTTTTATCCGACAAAGAATCATCGATTGATTAGCAACAAAAATGGGTTTGTAGACACATATAGATTTTAATCAACAATCCGTAAACAAATAAAGTTTGGTATATTCAGCCGTAACAACTATTTTTGCCTCTCATTTCTTGAATATTCTTAACCAGTTTTTTTATCCAGTATATTGATTAAATAAGGTTAAATGAGTAAAACTAAATCTCAGGCATTTAAAGATTATCTATCGCTGGTTAAGTTTAGCCATACAATTTTTGCAATGCCCTTCGCACTTATCGGGTATTTTTTAGCCATTGGTTTCTTTGACTACAACTTTAGCTGGAAATTGCTAGTTCTTATCATACTTTGTATGATTACTGCCAGAAACTCAGCCATGAGTTTTAATCGTGTAACCGATCGATTTATCGATAGGCGTAATCCTCGTACCTCAAACAGGGAGATTCCGTCAGGTAAAATTCATCCCAGAAACGCTTTAATCTTTTCGGTTGTTAATGCAATCATTTTCATAATTTCTACTTTTTTTATCAATAAATTGGTATTCTATCTTTCGCCCGTTGCTCTATTAATCATACTAGGGTATAGTTATACCAAAAGGTACACTGTAATTTGTCATTTTATTTTAGGGTTGGGGCTTTCCTTGTCGCCCATTGGTGCATACCTTGCCGTAACCGGCAAGTGGAATTTTATACCAATTCTTTTCTCATTAATTGTATTTCTTTGGGTTGCTGGTTTCGATATTCTATACTCTCTACAAGATGAGGAATTTGATAAAGAAGAAAATCTTAAATCGATTCCTGCCGTTTTTGGTAAGAAAAAAGCACTAGGGGTTGCAATAACTCTTCATGTTTTGGTTACACTTATAGTGATTAAAACAGGTATCTTGATTTATTCAGGTAGTTTATTTTGGGTTGGAGCAATACTTTTCATTGCCCTTCTTATATATCAACATTTTGTGATTATCTCTTCGAAATATCAGAAAATAAATTTTGCATTTGCTACTTTAAATGGTTTGGCAAGTGTGCTTTTTGCCATTTTCGTTATTCTTAGTTACTATTATTAGATCAACCAATAAAATTGAATTACTATGAAAATTAATTTTTATTTAGCGTTGCTGCTTTCAGGATTACTCCTTATTTCGTCATGTGGAAATCAGAAAGAACAAAAAGCAGTTAAAGATAAAGTTGAAACCATTGAGGTTTCTGTCGATTCACTTTTAACAGATGCATCGGCATTGGATGGAAAGATTGTAAAATTTACCGCAACAGTTGATCATGCATGCATGCATGGAGGAAAACGTCTAACTGTTTTTGGTTCAATTGAAGGGAAAACCCTTAAAGTTGATGGAACCGAAAATTCTCCGAAGTTCGTTTCGAGTCTTATGGGAAAAAAGGTTGAGATTACTGGTACCGTAAAAAAAGTACCGGGTACACATGTTGCCGATTGTGAGGTGGATGAAGGAAATGAAATACCTGAGATAGCCTATGTTGTTGAATGTATAGATTATAAAGAGATTTAATTTCTAATAACACAAAGCGGGATGTATAAAAATACATCCCGCTTTACTATTTAAAAAAACTATTGTTCTACCATCCAGGTGTGAAATTTATCCCAAAGTAGGCTGCCTCGAGACCTCCAAGTTGGAAGGGTATGGCATAAAAAGGCTCTAGAACCATCATGCCAAACAAATTAACCCGTAAACTTAACCCTGTACTCACAACTGGTATTCGTTGAGTTCCATTTTCAGGATGCCAATTAAAAGCAATATCATCTTTATCAACCCATGCTAGGCCTGCATCGGCAAAGAGTGCTAACTCAGTATATAAAAACTTTGATTTAAATAGGGTGAGCCTTTCTGGTCCGGTAAACGGTATGCGAATTTCGGCATTGGCAATAACCATTTGGTTTCCCATAAGTTGATCTGTGCTAACATATTTTGAATCAGGTGCCATTTGATTGCTAAATGATGCACGATCGTACCCCCTTACTAGCCAAGGATAGCCAAGATACAAGGGGTATAGGCGATCAAGTTTTCCACCATGACGCCCATAGTAATAACCCTTAAATGCAAAACTGAATGGTTTTACAAAGAAGTACTTTCTGAAATCAATTAGGGTTCCCCAGTAGTCAAATTCACCAAAAACCTTTTCAACCTGAAAACGACGACGAGCACCATCCATGGGTGAAGCTATTCCAAAACTAGAGTTATCAACCACATAGGCTATACTCACATTCTGAAGCGAAAATCCTTCAGGAGCATTTCCCTTATCTTTTTTCCAACCATAGTAAACATAATTGTAGTAATAATAGGAGTAAATATCTACCCTATAGTTATACCAGGCCACCATAGAAGATGCCTCAAACCTTCGGGTTTTGGAAATAGGAAACTGCGCCATTGCTCCAATTGTACTCTCAAAAATCCTAACATGCGAATAGTATAAAGTATCGAAAATATTACCACTTTCATCCCAGCCAAAACCTCTACCCATCAAACCGTAGGAGTATGGTATATGTGAAACTGTAGTTCCCCAAATAATCCTATTTTTTTGATTTACATAAGTTAACTGTCCTCCAAAGTCGTAGATTTCGCCATTGAGGGCAAGGCCCACATGGAAAAGGTTGGCACCTACAATATCGGTGAAAAGCATTTCAACACCTCCGGCCATACCCGTTCCCATATAACTTGATGTGGATACACCCACTCCAATATTTGAAATATAGTCGAGTTTGAATTTTGGCCTATAAGCCACTGTCTTAAATGAATCGATTGGTGTTTCGGGTTGAGCCATCCTTTTGGCCAAATTTCTATCGATAATGCCTACTGTTGCACGATTCAAAGGAGGAAGAGTGGCTGCAGTATAATCAACCATTAATGGGAAAACCTCTTCTGAATAAAAATCATTTGGTGTTGCTGTAAATATTGAGTAATTTCCTTTAAAATAGTATGAATATGCAAATGTACTTGACGAATCAGTTGAGATGCTAAAGGCAGGAGAAAGTTTTGTCATCCCGCTAATGCCTGTAAGTATTTTTGTCTCCTGAAAGATCTTACCTGTTTCAGGATTGAAACGGTAAAGGTCTCTAAATCCATTCCTGTCAGATAAAAAATAGATTTCTTTTCCATCGGTTGAAAAGACAGGGTTAAGATTAGATGCACCTGGAAAGAAATGGAATATTTCATTATGATTGGTTGCAATGTTAAGGGTTGCAATGTAATAACCGGGCATACGCTTTGAGTATATGTCAACATCTGAGGGCTTATCAGTAACATAAACAATGGTCTTCCCATCTATCGACCAGCTTGGGTGAATATTACACCTAGCATCGTTTGTTAACTGTACAACCCTACCATCCTCAAAAAAATACTGAAACAGGTCATTCTGTCCATCAACCAAACCCGAAACTACAATGCTTTTCCCATCTGAAGACCATGCTGGGTAATTAAAGGATGGCACTCCGCGTATCTCAATTTCCATCGACATTCTTCGTCGTTCAACATCAACCACTAGCAACTTATTTTTTCCCTTGCCAAATGCAACGAAAGCAAAATACTTGCTATCGGGCGACCATGTTCCTGCCGACTCGATGAAGTTTAAAGCATCTATCTCGTTTCTGTGAACAGTGGACGATATCTTTTGTAAGATTCTTCCTGTTGCCGCATCGGCAAGAAAAAGATCGATGGAGAATAAATTCTTCTCGGAGTAGAAAGCAATGTATTTACCATCAGGGCTAATTGCGGGTGAAATATTGATATTACCAGCATTGCTCTCATCGATAATCCTTTTCCCCGAAGGGGAATCAACCGTATCCTGCATTATCATCCTATAATGCTCAACGTAAGCGTTTTTCCATATATCCGAAAAATCTTTCTCGTTAAATCCCAAGTACCTTTTTAGGGCAATGTCATACCCCCGTTTTGCTGTTTCCATAAAAATTGGAACAATGAGACTATCGCCAAATGTTCTACCCACAAAAGCCCAAAAAGCATGACCATAGCGATAAGGGAAATACTTTGAATTTCTGGTCATATCCTGAAGGGTTGGAAAATCATCGTTAAGAATGGCATCGCGCATCCACATGGCAGTGTGAGGGTCTATGCTCCCAATGGAAAGATACTCAGCCATTCCCTCAATCATCCATAAGGGAAGATTATTAAGGGAGTTTAGGCTGGTGGAATCGTTGTTGATGATTGCGTTGAACTGGAAGGCATGAACGAGCTCATGCCCTAAAACGTAATCGGTTTGAGCCCAGGTTTCGGTTACAGGCATAACAACCCGATTCTTTAGTGCTTCGGTAACACCGCCAGTTCCCACTCCTACCGATCCAAAAATGGCAGTAGTCTGCTGAAAATCGGCATGGTTGGCATAAAAAATAATTGGGTTTCGATCTTGAATTGTATCACGAAAAACTTGCTGATGCATATGATACCATTGTTCAGATGCCTGCGCGAGCCGGTTTACAATTGAGTCGTTCTTAAAATAATGGTACAGCTCAAAGTTTGGAGTTTTATAAACATCGTACTTAAAACTCCTATAGATTGGCTTATTTCTACCAAAATACTGAGCGTGTGAAATACTGCTTGCAATGAGTAAAGTGCAAAAAATTATGGTTTTTACTGAGTGAACTAGTATTTTCATCTTAAGCGATTATTTCTTTTACTGTTTATCATATAATGACTATAACAAAGAATAACATACTTATACAACAAAAAAAATGCTAAAGTGATCGCAAAAATGTTAAATTATAAAAGTAAACAAAAACTGAAATCATTTTAAAAATCAAGATTTTTCTTTAGATTCTGATAACCCGAACCACTGATTTTAACCCGTGCATTCCCTTTAAGTATTGCCATATACGAATCCTTTTCGTACGGTTCAATCCTTATTATTTCATTGGTATTCAATATGTATGAACGATGAACCCTTACAAATTGGTTTGAATCCAAACGATTTTCGAGCTGTTTTAAGGTTTGTTTTTTTATGTACCTTGCATTGGCTGTGTATATCATAACATAATCATCCTGCGCTTCAAAGTGAGAAATTTCGTTAACCGGGATAACATGAATTCCCTTCGAGTCTTTTATCACAATACGATTTAAGGGCAATCCAACTGAAATTGATTCAACTATTTTGGGAATGCTTTTCTTGTGTTCCTTGTAAAAATCATACTTTTCTTTAGCTTTATTCAAAGCTTTCAAGAATCGATCCTTCGAGAAAGGTTTCAATAGATAGTCGGTTGCATTGCGTTCGAAGGCTGCAATGGCATGCTCATCGTATGCTGTAGTGAAAATAATCTG
The DNA here is from genome assembly GCA_964509385.1 of uncultured Rikenellaceae bacterium. GTDB lineage: Bacteria > Bacteroidota > Bacteroidia > Bacteroidales > Tenuifilaceae > MWFE01. The sequence continues at coordinate 9,868 of CAZDXY010000027.1, read as the reverse complement.
CGGATTATACTCAAGCAATTCAAGCAATTCAAACCCATCGATTCTAGGAAGTTGAATATCAAGAAAAACCACATCGGGTTTATCCCTATTAATTGCAACGGCTCCCGAAAAGCCATCGGGGTACTCTCCTATAACCTCCAAATCTTCAATATCATTAAGGTAATTTAAGATCAACTGCCTTGCCGGTTGCTCATCTTCAACAATAATTGCTCTCATTGCTGGGGTATTAAAATTTTTGCTGTAAATAAATCTTTTGTTTTCTCAATTGTAAGAAGATTTGATAAGCCATAAGTAAGTCTTAATCTACGCTGAATATTGTCAATACCAACACCTGTTCCTTGTTCAGAGGAATTTGGATTTGGGGGTACACTATTTGAAATACATATTTCAATCCCATCGCTAAGTTTCACGATACTTGCACTTATAGCTGATTCGTCGGTCGACTGGGCCACGCTGTACTTTATCGAATTTTCGAAAAGGGGTTGCAGAATCATTCCAGGAACTTTATACTTTTGGCACTCGGGAGTACAGCTGATACTGTAATTAAGCCGCAAACCAAAACGCACCTTCTCGATTTCAAGGTATTTAATGCAATTCTCCAATTCATCCTCCAGCGATACAAGGCTATCCGGTTTCTGCTTGAGCGAGTATCGAAGCAAATCCGAAAGCCTAATGATCATTTCCTGAGCCTTTTCGGGAGCCGTCATGGTTAATGAGCTGATAGAATTAAGGCTGTTGAACAGGAAATGAGGGTTGAGCTGCAATTTAAGCCAGTTTAACTCTGCATCTTTTATCAGCGACTTTAGTTCCCCTTCGCGCAAAAGCTTTTCCCTGTAATTCTGAATGTAGGTAATCAGGTAAAAAACAAGTGTAATTAAAAGGTATAAAAATGTACCTGTAATTGCTCTTGCAGGCATTGACGAATCAAGGAATTCGATATAATCAGGTTGATTGATGAAAATATGGGAAAGCGAAAAGTTGACAAGGGTAATAATAATTGCTATGCTCGCCAAAGCAGCTCCTATGTGGTTGATCAGCAAAGTTAGGGGTTTGGTTGTTTCAATGTCGGAAAAACGAACCCAAAACCAAAGTCCCACAGAGAGAATTGCAAAGAGAACTGTGGAGAGCAAACTATCGACAATGGATATTTGGTAAGGGATATCGTAAAAATATGAAATTACCAATGAATGAGTAGCGGCAACAATTACCCACCAAGCCGTAAAAGCAATTAAAACCAGCCGATTACCAAATAGCAAGTTATACATCGATGAATGGTTCTATAAAATAATTTCTCAAAATTAGCATTAAATCAGCATTATTAATACAACCACATAAAGGATTTTGAGCAATTACGGCTATCTTATTTTAAACCTAAGTTTGAAATGTTACAAAGAAAAAACACAAAAGGAAATGGAGTATTTTATCTACAGGATGAAGCGAATAATAAAAAAAAACATGATTCAACGGTAAAGGAATTTTTTGTTTCAAATTATTAATTATTTTTATTGGTTGAAAAATTAATTTCATAAGTTAATGAAAAAGCGTATAAAACTCCCTCTCAAAACATCCTTTGGTATGCTCTCAGGATATGCGAAGGATAGAATAGTTGAGCAGATTAAGCTGATAGCTTTCGTTATCATCTACCTTGTTGCCTTTCAGATGATAATCCTACAAGTCCCCCTTGCCAATGCACTCCCAATTGCAGGTGGTATAGCCATGGTCGTATTTGGTTTAGCCTTCTTTCTCGAAGGACTCCTCCTTGGACTAATGCCCCTTGGTGAGCGGGTTGGAGTTAAGTTGCCAACTAAAGTTGGCATTGCCTTTATTGCCATTTTCGGCATATTCCTGGGATTTGGCTCAACCGTTGCCGAGCCGGCAATTAGCTCGCTTCGCTCTGCTGGTGCTAACGTAACTGCTTGGGATGCTCCTATGCTTTACATGCTTTTAGAGCGACAAACATCAGCTTTGGTTTACAGCATTGGAGCTGGTGTTGGAATTGCTGTGGCAACGGGGATGTTTATGTTTTACTATGAACTATCCATAAAGCCATTCATCTTCATTATAATTCCAGCCGTTTTGGCCATGTCCTTAGTAATGACTTTTGATTCCACCCTGAGTTCAATTATAGGTTTGGCGTGGGATTCAGGAGCTGTTACAACAGGTGCAGTAACCGTACCGCTTGTTCTTGCCCTTGGGATTGGAGTTTCGAGGGCTGCAAGCAAGAATAAGGCTTCGAGCGGTGGATTTGGAATCATCCTGCTTGCCTCTGCCTTCCCAATCCTGAGTGTTTTAACCCTTAGCTTAGTTCTCAGATCTTCGTCACCTGAAGCCACAACCGAAGATAGATTCTTTTCGCCCGAGTACCGTGAATCGGCCCTTAGGCTATTTGACGATAATGATGACCTTCTCCAGCACGCATTCTCACGGGGGAATGAGGTGGGCAGAAAAGCTTTCTTTGCGGATGAGGAGCAATACTATCAAACCCTTAACCAACTGGCAAATAACCCAGAAATCACAGGTAAACTATTGGGCAACGAAACCCTCGATAGCTGGTTAAGCCGAAAAGCATCCGAACAAGAGCGTAAGTATATTGCTTCGGTTAAAACAGAGCCGCTCCAGATCTCCTCGGGTGTGCAGCTTGCCTCAGTGTTAAAGGACGAATCGAAAATTGCATTGCAAGCAGTAATACCACTAACCATTATGTTATTGCTGGTTTTAACATTACTGCTTCGCGAGAAGTTGCGTTACAGGGACGAGTTTGCCCTTGGTATCCTCTTCGCCATTATTGGAATGACATTGCTCACTTCTGGAATCCGTTTAGGCCTTGGTCCGCTTGGCGGACAGGTAGGTGCTCAACTACCGCGAGCATTTAGCAAGGAAGCTAAGTTTATTGAAAGTAAAATGATTACACCTTTCGATACCACTGTGGTTTTTAGCTCAATAACTATTGATGGAAACACAAAACAATTCTTCAACTTAACAGAAGATAATGAAATTAAGACCGTTGAGTTCTTTCCTGAACGTTACGATAAGCTGAATAATATTTATGAATATGTAATTACACGCGCTCCCCTACTTGGACCAAAGCTAACAGTGATTGGAATACTACTGGTTCTCCTCTTTGCATTCGGTATGGGATTTGGGGCAACCATGGCCGAACCAGGCCTTAATGCTTTGGGTATCACCGTGGAGGAGTTAACCGTTGGAGCCATAAAACGATCCCAAATACTATTTGTTGTTTCTCTTGGGGTTGGTTTGGGCTTGGTTTTAGGCGTAATACGCATACTTTATGATATACCACTAATTTGGTTCCTTTTACCTGGCTACCTTGCTTTGATGCCACTTACTTACATGAGTGAGAGCGGTTTTACGGCAATTGCATGGGACTGCGGTGGAGTAACTACAGGACCTGTTACTGTTCCACTGGTACTGGCAATGGGGCTTAGCATTGGAAATGAACTTAGCGTAGTTGATGGTTTTGGTATATTAGCTATGGCCTCATTTATGCCCATCATTACAGTGCTTTCATTTGGATTAATTACCCGAGCACGTCAAAAACGAATTGTTAAAACTTCAACCGAGGAAAACGATGAATAAGGACACTAAAACTCAAAATAAGGGTCTTTCACCCTCAAGGGCGGTTTGGAAAACTCAAATTGACAAGGGTGTTCATTCTCCCCATAGAGTAAGTCGAATTACATGCATAACCAACAAATTGTTTAGCGATAAGATTGTTGAGCAGATTTTTAAGTTGGGCATTGAATCAGTATTCGACGAAACAGGAAGAACGGTAAGGGAGTTTATCTATCCCAGAAACTTTGGACTACCTGGATCAACAGTAAAAAATCAAAGTACTCCGGTTGATGTTTTTCGTTTTACGGTTCAACGTAAACAAGCACGTATGGTAATGGACTACCTGGTAAAGGCAGGGGAGTTTCATATACCTGGACGCGGAACAATCTTTTCGCAGGATCTTATTGAGTTTGCAAAAAAAGAACCGCCATTCGTTGTTTTTGATGATGTGGAGGGCGAAGCAGATCATAGCATTCCCTACCTTGATAAACTTTCATATGTTATTTGCGTGCTTTCGGTACCCGGAAGTGGCGATAAAATGGCTAAAGTGGCCCTTGATCTTGGAGTATGTGTGCCCCTTATTACACATGGAATAAGTAACGACCTTCGTGATCAACTTGGACTGATTAGGATAACCATTTCACCGGAAAAAGAAGTGGTTCACTTGATTATGCCCGAACAGGATACTGAAAGTATCGTTAAACTTCTTCTTGAAGAGGGTAGATTAGACCGCCCAGGACGAGGTTTTATATACCAAACCCCAATTAGCTACGGTCTTATTGATACCCGAATGAGAGTTGGTCGTCAGGAATACGCTGCAAGCATGGAGCAGATTATTGCAGCCATTGATCAGCTAAAGGGTAATACTTTCTGGCGAAAAAGGCTCGATACCGAAGGGAACGAAAAAATTAACAAGGAACTCTGGCATCCGGATGATAACTGCGAGATATCAATAATATCGGATGAAGATGCTGAAGATATCCTTAAATCTGCTGGAATGAAAGCGGGTGCTACTGGCTCAACTGTTTCAAGATTAAAGATTCTTGCCTCTGGTACAAAAAGCCACAAGGTCTCATCCCTGATTCAAAGCACTTTTAGCGTTTCGGCCGATAAAACCAATGATGTTGTTGATGCCCTCCTTGAGCATAGCGCCGTTGGTATTAAGTTTACTGAACGCCTTCATGTACTGGATTCGCCCGCTGCCTATATTCAATCATTTTAGCTTGGATGCATCTATAACCTGAAATATCCTTCTGCATGAGTAGTCACATATTTTTGTGGCTACTTTTTTATCTGTAATTAGTTTGTATTGAGTGCCTTTTTCATAACTTTGTGCTAAAGTTACAACATCATATCAGCTAATAATTATAATGCCGTATGCTCAGAAGTTTCGAATCGTTTGAACTTCAAGTATTGAAAAAGCCTTTTGTTAGGAGCGATGGTTTTTCTACTAAGGAATCCGCTAAAATTACTCTTTTTAACAAAATGGGGAAAGAGATTGATGAGTTGATGCTGGGTTTGCCTACTCTCGATGATATTTACGATTCTATAGGAAATAATTTATACATTGATCTAAGCAACTGTTTTGTTAAGGGTTTTTCACTCACTGCCTGCAGAAGGTATCTTCTGAAAGAAAAAAAATCTCAGCTACAACTAACAGGATTCTGTGCCCGAAATGCTTTTTTTTACTCAATATTCGATATCGATTTTTCTTATGCCCGAATTGAGGGCAATGCATTCGATTTATCAGGTTCAATCTTTGTAGGTGGGGCTTTAAATTTTCACGAATCTGTATTTAACTGTAAAGAAGTTAACCTACATGAGCTTTTCGTTAAGGTCGAAAGACTTGACATGGTAATGTGCAAATTTGATGATACGAACTTTTCGTTAAAGAGCTCCATTTTTTTGGGTGGCGAAAAGGATTTTCAGGATGTAGACTTTGGGAACGGGCAGCTATCATTTACATTCACCGATTTTGGCGATGGAGATGTGTCGTTTATCAACGCACGATTCAACGATGGAGAGGTCAATTTTAAGGCAACACGCTTTGGAGATGGAAAGGTCGATTTTCATTTCGCCCGCTTTGGTAAGGGCAATGTAAATTTCGAACGGGCCGAGTTTACTGATGGACGGGTAGATTTTCGAACCGTGGAGTTTGGTAGCGGAAAGGTCTCTTTCAATAGGACAACATTTGGCGAAGGGTTTGTTGTTTTCGATGGTGCAGAAGCTAAAGGAGCAAAGTTCTCGTTCCGTAAAACCGATTTCGGGAATGAGTACTTATCATTGGAAGAATTTATTGCTCCCGATTCATCTTTTCATTTCGAGAAGGTAAAATTTAACCATGAGGTTACTTTCGAAAAGATGCAAGCGTCCCTCCTTGAGATTGTCGATTGCCAGTTTAACGATAGGGTTAACTTTCACGTTTCAAATGTAGAAACTATTGATCTTTCTGGAACCATAATCCGTGATATTGCAGAGTTCTACTCGCATGGCGAAAAACCTTTGGTTCAAGCTCTTAACTTGTCGGGCATAAGGCTGTTGGGGCAGCTACTGATTGACTGGAATGATAATGATATTAAGAATCTAATATATAATCAAAGGGAAAATACTACCATTTCGCAAAAGGCTTATCAATTCCGTGTGCTAAAAGAGAACTTTAGAAACCTTGGTAAATACTCCGACGAGGATTCCGCTTACGTTGAATTTAAGCGCTGCGATGAGGAGGTACTTCTTGAATCGAACCTTAAGGGAGATCTTGTTCAAAAGATAGGTGCTTACCCCGGCTATTATTTCAAAAAAATTGTTTTTGATAAGATTGGTCTTTACGCTACTGCTCCTGCAAGAGTATTCTTTTCTATTGTCATGGTATTCTTCGGTTTTGCCTTCTTTTACACCATTATGATAAGTTTAGGCTTTGGAGATATTGCTTCCACCTACGGTGCTAAGAATGATATGCCCGTCTTTTACAAGTCATTATACCACAGTGGAATAACATTCTTTACCATTGGCTACGGTGACTTTGTTCCCGTGGGTGCCATCCGTTTCTTCTGTGGTTTTGAAGGGTTTGTTGGGGTTTTCCTAATGGCCTATTTCACGGTAGCCTTTGTGAGGAAGATTCTACGATAGCTCTATTCCGTACCCTTCGATTTAAGCTAAAAATTCCCTTTCTTAATCATAAAGAGGGCAATAATATTGAATATTTCCAGCCTTCCCAGCAGCATATTGATGGTTAGCAAAAACTTACCAAAATTGGGAATGTTTGCGTAATTCGAAAGGGAACTTACCTCCCCAAATCCAGGACCTACGTTGCCAATGGTTGCTATTGAAGCACTAAAAGCTGTATATAGATCAACATCAAGGAAAGTAAGAATAAGCGTTGTAATGAATAGGGTAAATATGTAAAGCACCAGGAATACCAGAGTAAGGGTTTCGAGATGTTCGCTGATGGGTCTATCGTTTATTCTTACAACAACCACGGCTCTTGGATGTTGAAGAAGAGTAAGCTGCTTGCGCAATGACTTGAAAAAAAGATAAACCCTGTCAAATTTCAATCCACCCGAAGTTGATCCCACCATGGCGCACTGAATGGTGAAATAGATCAGGATGATATGTGTAAAAGCAGGCCAGTTGGCACTATCGGCAGTGGCAAAGCCAGTTGTTGTTCCCAACGAAATAACCTGAAAAGCACCATACTGCAACGACCTCCATAGGCTGTATGTTCCCGATGAGTATAGTTTTGCCGACACAAAAAGCACTCCAAGAAAAAGAATGAGAACAAATGACCTTACCACAGACGATCGGAAAATATTGTCTTTCTTGAGCGTAAAAGTACCATAAAGTAATCCGAAATGAATTCCCGAAAGCACCATGAAAAGCATAATAATGCTGTCGATGGATACGCTATTAAAGTAAGCAACGCTTGTATTTTTTGTCGAAAAACCTCCAGTGGCAATAGTGGCAAATGAGTGGTTAATGGCATCGAAAAGGCTCATACCAAAGATGGTGAGTAGCAGTGTTTGAACTAAAGTGAGGCCAACGTAAACAATGGCTAACACATTGATAATCTTTCTAGCTTTATACCTAAAGTTAAATTTTGACAGTTCGCTCATCTCGGCATTTAATAAAGTGAGACGCGAACTGGTGGAATGAGGCAGTATAAGTAAAACAAACATTATAACTCCCACACCTCCAATCCAGTGCGTAGAAGAACGCCAAAAGAGCAGCCCCTTAGGTAAATTCTCAATATTATTAAGGATTGATGAACCTGTAGTAGTAAAACCCGAAACGCTCTCGAACCAGGCATTTATCAAATTGAACTCCCCACCCCACATCAAGTAGGGCAACATGCCTATTAAGCAAGTGATTAACCACCCTCCTACAACTATCACAAGCCCTTCGGAGAATGATATTTCATCATGATCCTCAACGAAGATGAATGGAAATAACCCAAAAATAATGCAGATTAGCCCACTGAAAAGAAGCGGAATTGTGGAGGTTTCAGCATTGAAAATGGATATGAGAGATGAAACTATTAGGAAAAACGCATTGAAAAGCAATACGAAACCCGTAAATTTTATGATAACCTCAGTTCGCATAATCAGCCTATTTGTTCATTCTGATATTTAACAAGCTTTTCAATCAGGTTATTCACCTCCACCTCAATTTTTTTTATCTCATCCTCGTTCTTAATATTTGTTTTAATTGATTTTTCTCTGGGGTGGAAATTCTTAATTGCCTCAGCAATCTCGGAAAGGGGTGAAATGTAATATTTTGAAATAAAAAAACTAAGCATCAAAGAAAAAACCAAAGCCCCAACAATTGCTACAATACCAGGCATTATTGCCCTGTGCGATTTTTCCTTGAGCAAAGTTGCCTCAGCATACATGCTGTTCTGATTCAACGACATTAACTCATCTACTGCATGCTTTACATCCAGAAAAGATTGGTATATTTCCCGGTGATACCATCCCATATCTCCAATCTTATTTTTGCTATCCAAAGTAATCTTTAGTTTTTCCCAAAGATTACTGTAAAACCTTTCAATTACCTCTATGTGCTTATCCTCATCGGTTTCGGTAATATTATTTTTAGCAATAACAAAAGCATTGGTAAATTGGAGATCAGCCGATTTAATAATTTCTCTTCCATCATCCCTTTCTCCTAAAAGAATTAATAGGATTCCGCTATCGCTTCTTTCCAATGCCTCAAGCATCGTCTTCGATGCCTCTATTGTCTTGTAATTATCCTCTATCAAAGCATTTACCGAACGACTTAGCTTAATAAATTCAATAATCGATGCAGTCCCTGCAACTATAAGCAGTGCCACAAGTAGCATAAATCCTGCTAAGATTTTTAATTTTAGCTTCTTTTTCATAGAGTAACAATAATTGGATATAGCAATTAAGGTTTATTGAAAGAAATAATTCCTTTACCTAATGTAAAAGTAAACACAAATAAACATTCACATTAAATAATTTGGAATTATTTTGAAATCGTTAACAAAATTCTCTATGATTTTTATAAGCATAGAGGAAAAAACATTTATTCAATTCCTTTTAGAAGATCAGGCCGAAGCCTTTTGGTTCTTTCGATCGATTGCTCCAATTGCCACTTCTCAATCTCCTTAAAATTCCCAGAGATAAGCACATCGGGTACTTTCCAACCCCTAAAATCGGCAGGACGTGTGTAGGTTGGTGGTGCCAATAAATTATCTTGGAATGAGTCGGTTAAGGCCGAGGTTTCATCGGAGAGCACACCCGGAATAAGCCTAACCAAACTATCGGCTATTATGGCAGCAGCCAGCTCTCCACCCGAAAGAACATAGTCGCCTATAGATATTTCAAGGGTTACAAGATTTTCGCGCACTCTATGGTCAACGCCCTTGTAATGGCCACATAGAATTATAATATTATTCTTAATGCTTAGCGCGTTAGCGGTCTTCTGCGTATAGGGCTCACCATCAGGAGAGGTGTATATTATCTCATCGTAATTCCTTTCTGATCTAAGCTTTTCAATAACCTTAAATATGGGCTCAATCTTCATCACCATTCCTGCATCAGGTCCAAATGCATAGTCATCAACTGTTCTGTGCTTGTCTGTTGTGTAATCTCGTAGATGATGAACTACAATTTCTACCAATCCCTTTTGTTGAGCTCTTTTAATTATTGAATGGTTTAAAGGGCTTTCAAGCAGCTCGGGCAGAACGGTGATAATATCGATTCGCATGGCTTTTATTGATTATTGCACAAAGGTATAAATTGTGTGGTAAATATTTTTCTTCGAAAAATTGCATTTC
>CAZDXY010000026.1:0-34786 GCA_964509385.1 uncultured Rikenellaceae bacterium | reverse complement strand
TGGATCTTATTAACAAACACAAAAATGAACGCTTCCTTGTTCCTCTTTCAGATGTTCACAAACCGGAAATACCCAGAACACTTGATAAAGCAAAAATAAAATATACTAAAGCAATTTTATACCGAACCGTTAGCAGCAATCTCTCCGATTTAAATGGAATGGATTATGATATGATGGTTTTTTATAGCCCAAGTGGTATTAAGTCGTTATTTGTTAATTTCCCAGCGTTTAAACAGGGTGATATAAAAATTGCTGCATTTGGTCCGACTACAGCAAAAGCAGTTAAAGATCATGGACTAAGACTTGATGTAGAGGCTCCAACCCCTTCGTGTCCCAGTATGACCCAAGCTCTTGATGATTTTATTAGGAAACACAATAAGGAAAACAAATAATTAAACTTTCTTTTCTTTATTTTAAAATTATAGCGTACTTCATTTACGTCGCTCATTAACAGATATATATCGTTTTAATATATTTGCCAAGTATATCTTCATTAAAAAGGGCATGAAGTTTTTTGGTTTTCCGAAGCATCAGCGGCTCGTTAGCAAAAAATGCATCGAAAATTTATTTTCGAGCGGAATCAACCATTTTTCTTTCCCTCTAAAGTCTCTTTACATCATTTCCGATTGCCAAACAAATGAAGCCAACATGCAGGCTGTTTTTATCGTTCCCAAAAAAAAATTTAAAAAGGCTATAATGCGAAATTCAATTCGAAGAAAAATGCGAGAAGCCTTTAGGCTTAATAAAAATGAATTAATAGAAATTTGTAAATCGAATGGCAAACAAATTAGCATTGCTTTTGTTTTTTCATCAAACGAAGTAAAAAGTTTTAATCTTATACAATTAGCAACACAGAATATATTAAAAGAGATTTCTAATAAAATTCAAGGATCGAGCAAATGATTTTAAAAGGAATAAAAAAATTACTTGTATTAATTTTGATTCTTCCCGTTAGGGCATACCAAATACTTATTAGTCCATTTTTTCCCCCATCCTGCAGATACACACCAACATGTTCAAGCTACTGTATAGAAGCAATTAAGAAACATGGCCCAATTACAGGAATTTGGTTATCTGCAAAACGAATTGCAAGGTGTAATCCTTGGGGTGGGCATGGTTACGACCCTGTTCCCTAGGCTATTTTTACATTATTTGACTTTCATTTTTTCTATATGCTGTTAAAGAAAGATATTCATTTCAAGTTTTGGACTTATTTTTGCTTACTTTGCTCAATCATTAAGTTCGATATTGATTTTCTGACCATAACGCTCAAATAATAAAATGAAACGGCTTAAAAACAAAAGAATACTTTTTCTGGGGATACCAGTTTTCATAACTATTTTAACTCTTTGTGCTTTCAGGTCTGTTGATTTTAAAACATCTAAAAGCCTTGAAATCTTCTTTTCTTTTTTTAGAGAAGTAAATATTTTTTACGTTGATAAAACTGATCCAGAGCAACTTATCCAGATTGGTATAGATGCCATGCTTGAATCATTGGATCCTTATAATGAGTTTATTACAGAGGATAACATCGAGACTCTTGAATTTCAAACCACGGGTGAATATGGTGGAATGGGTGCTCTAATTAGGCATGGCTTGGATTATCCTGTTATTGCAGAGGTTTATGAGGGTAGCCCTGCTCATAAAGCAGGCATTATGGCCGGAGATATTATTTTGTGGATTGACAGCATAAACGTTAAGGGAATGCCCGTTGATTTAGTAAGCAAACTTCTTAAAGGTGCTCCAAAAACCAATTTATCGATTTTTATAAAAAGACATAATCATATCGATTCTTTGCAATTTGTTTTTAAACGCGAAAAGATACACATTCCCAGCGTTCCATTCTACGGATTGGTTTCAGATAATATTGGCTATATCAGACTTGCTAATTTTACAACTGATTGCAATAAGGAAGTGGAGCGTGCCCTTAAGAATTTGAAATCGAAAGATAAAGCAAAAGGGTTAATCCTTGACTTAAGAGGGAATCCCGGAGGGTTACTATTTGAAGCGGTTAAGATTGTAAATCTTTTTGTTCAAAAAAATGAACTTGTTGTTTACACCAAGGGACAAATCAAAGAGTTTGACCAACAGTATAAAACCCCTTCGCGTCCAGTTGATACTGATATCCCCTTGGTTGTTCTTGTGGACAGGGCTTCTGCATCGGCATCGGAAATTGTGGCTGGTGCTCTTCAGGACTTAGACAGAGCAGTAATCCTTGGCGAGCGAACTTTTGGTAAAGGTTTAGTGCAGGCAACCCGATCATTACCGTATAATACCCAACTAAAAATAACAACAGCAAAATATTACATCCCCAGTGGACGTTGCATTCAAGCAGTTGATTACTCTCAACGCGATGAGAATGGCAGTTTAGGGTTCATCCCCGATTCTCTTGTCTCGGAATTCAAAACTAGAAATGGACGATCAGTTTATGATGGAGGAGGAATAACTCCAGACATTCAGCATCAACTTTCCCTTTATAGCCGAATTTCATCTGTTCTTTACGCAAGGAATATACTATTCGACTATGCCACCTTATACCGGCATTCTAATAAGCAGATTCATTCTCCCGATTCATTTTATTTGACTGATAAGGAGTTTGAAAGTTTTGTGGATTATCTTAATCAAATTGGTTTTGAATATCAAAGTCAAACAGAATATCAACTTAACGAATTAGTAAAAGCATCAAAGCAGGAAGAGTTCATGCCTCTTATACAGGACTTAGTTGATAGCCTTCAATCAATTATCACTAAAAACAGAAAAAAAGAAATTTACGCATACAGTTTTGAAATTAAGAAACTTTTAGAAGAGGAAATTGTAAGCCGTTACTATCTTCAGAATGGAAGGTCAAAATATATAATTAACAACGATAAAGCAATTCCAATCTCTTTAGAGATTTTAAATGACAGCGATCGATACTTAACCATTCTTTCAAAGGCTAGTAAGGATAGTGATCCTTTCGAGACTTTAAACCATGTAGCTCAATAAAAATATTAGAAATCATTCTAAGCAATTAACTTAGAATGAATGTTTTGACAAAACTATATTTTATCAGTGTGTTTTTCTGATAACTATTCGGAGAGAACTTCCTTTATCAACCTCCGAATGATTAACGAAAATCTTCCCGTTGTGATATTCTTCAATTATTCGTTTTGATAATGTTAATCCAAGTCCCCACCCTCTTGTTTTGGTTGTAAAACCTGGTTGGAAAATTGTTTTGTAGTGTGAACGAGGGATGCCTTTACCTGTGTCTGAAATGTCAATGTAAACAACTTGAGTATTATCGGTTATGCTAATTGCAACCTCTCCTTCAATATGAATGGCATCAATTGCATTCTTTGCAATATTTTCTATAACCCACTCAAATAAAGTGTCATTAAGTGGAATAAGCAAGCGATCCTTTTCGTCGTAATTTTTTAAAAAAGTTATCTTACTTGATGTCCTATTCTTCAAATAACTGATCGTATTATTTATTAGCTCTATCAAGTCTGTTGGTTTTAACGCTGGGACTGAACCAATTTTTGAAAAACGGTCAACAACCTTTTCTAGCCTTGCCACATCCTTACTAAACTCCGAAACCAATTCGGTTGAGAGATTCGTTTCTTTAAGTATTTCTATCCATGCCAGAAAGGATGAAGTAGGAGTTCCAAGTTGGTGGGCAGTTTCCTTTGCCATTCCTACCCAAACTCTATTCTGTTCCGATTTTCTTGATTGACTGAATGCATAATATGATGCTAGTATAAATAAAACAATAATTATCAACTGTACATACGGGTAATAAGTAAGTTGAATAAGGGTAGTACTATCCTTATAATAAACATAATTTTTACTTCCATCGAGCAGTATAACTTCAATAGGCTCTTTTGATGCTTTCATGGAAACTATCATCCGGTCAACTTCTTCCTTCGTGTCGAGCTTTTGTGGGGGTATATTAATGTATGACAACATATTATCATTTTCATCTGCAAGAATTACTGGAACAGTTGTATTGTTCTGCAAGACCTCAGAAATAATGGTATAATTTTGGGTAGTATCTTCAAGGTTGGTTAGCTGAGATAACTCTTTTATAGCCTCTGCCCATAAAACAATTTTTTTTCGTTCCTCTTGGGAAAGGTCTTTGACTAATCTGTTGGTAATGAAAAGTGATGCGAATCCAATTAGGACAGCAACAAACAACAGTATTATCTTCCATCGTTTTTTTGTACGGTATACTTCCAAAGCCTTATTACTTATGGTTATTTATTAAAGAAGAAAACGTAAAACTATTCTGATTATTATCGAAAGGAGCTTAATCATCATCCCACTCTATCTGAAAACGAGTTGATTCTTTTTCATCCTTTTTGTTTCGAGATTTACTTTTATTATTCAAAGAATCCTGCCAAATGTTTGTCAAAGTTGAAGTATCAATCTTGTTTAACTCCTCAAATTCCTTTCTTCGTAGAAAACTAAATTCTTCTCGTAGAATGTTTTTAAGGGTTTGCTTTTCGCTTCTAAGGCCTTCTCTAAAAGCATCTCGAGCACTTGCCCGATCATACGAAACTTTAAAATCATTATCATTCCCCTCTAATTTTAAAAAAAGTTTTGTCCTACCGCTGTTATCATCTTCAATTTGGCCAAACTCAATATTTTCAGCCTTATTTTTGGTTGCTTTTTTGAAAAGCACATCTGAAAGCAACACTTCAGTACGATAAATGTAGTTTCCTGAGAAAGAATGTTTTCCAGATAATGATAAATTAATAGCTGACGATTGAATATCCATTCTGGGAATAATTACTTCTTGGTTTTCAACCCTAATATTGTTCTCAATTGTTTCAAAATGTATATCTCTCAATTCTTCAAGTGAAATAAACTTGGATAAATATTCTAATTCTTTTACTCCCCGTAATCTTCCATTGGAGATATTAAAATAACCCTGAGCAGCCATTTCGCTGGTAATAATACGAAAACCCTGAGTGGGAGATGCAAAAAGAATTGTACCATCAAGTTTCCCGGAAATATTTGATGCTTTAACAATTCCTTGTCCAAAGTCGGAAAACGAACTGAAAAGTTGGGTTATGTCTACTCCGTCTATATTAATATCAGCTGAAAAAACCCCTTCTTCAGCAAATAGACCAGTGCTACTTAACTTTCCTGTGAATAACCCACCACAAGAACGAACCATAAAACTATTAGATGATAATTGGTTTTGTGTAAGGTAAAAACTAGCGCTCAAAGGCTGACAAATTAGGTTGTCATGTATAAAATTATCAACGAATAAATCTCCAGTTATTGAGTTTATCCAGTTCATTGCAGAAACTCTATTACTTGTAGATTTTAGCTTTTCATCATCTACAATAAAAATGGATGTGTTTAAGGAATCTATCACAATATTTGTATTTATTGTTGATTTGCCTTCCCCAAATATAAGGGAAGTTGCATTCAAGGCTTTACATTCTATATCAAAACGGGATCCATTAATATACCCTTCTGCATTGGCCTTGGTGATATCCTGATTAAATAGATTTAATCTACCCCTTAATTTTTCAACATTCACTCCTGTGCCCTGAGGAATAAATGAAATATTTTCAAAGTTAACATTGGCATTAAATTTTGATCTGCAAAAATCTGAAACATTCAGGTTCTCTATTCCATTTAGCATTCCAATTGCCTCAAAATCTCCTGAAAGTGTTCCTGTCTCAAGTGGTGAAACATCAATTCCCCATAAGTGTAAGTCGGTTATACTAACTTTTTGGTTCACTTTTAGGTGATACAACGGAGTTAAAATATTCTTTATTTTAAGAGAGCCTTCAATTGTTGATTCGCCAGTACTAATACTAATTCTGTTAACAGAAACTTCTGATGTTTCGGGTTTACTTTGATTTCCGTTTATAAAACTACCTGATATGTTTTTAAGAACCAACATTGGTTTGTCTGGTAATTTCAATTCAAGATTATCAGATTTAAATCCCATTTCTAACTCATAGGGTTTATCTATCTTATTGAAACCACTAAGATTTAATTGAAATTCTATCTGCCCCTTTGTGACTGTTTTTGAGGGGAGAGAGATATTGTATTGCGATAACAACGATATCAGCGTATTGATATCAAGTTTTTTTCCACTAACACCAAAAAAAATTGGCGACCCAATTCCCCTTCCATAACTTCCCTTGGCTTCCATTTGTGCTTTATCAACTCTAATGTTCTTCGTTTCAAAATCGATGGAATTGTCTGTTATAACAAGTATCGTAGTTAAACTAACGTTCTTATTTCGAAGATAGTAGAAACTTCTTTGTTTAAGACCTCCTATTTTGAGTCTTGTCTTAACCTCTATTAAAAATCCCTGAGGTGAAAAATTCCCTCTCAGGGTTGCATGGTCAACAAGTCCCTTAAAAAACCAGCCTGTTTTGGGATCAATATAACTTAACGTTATATTGTCAATTTTTAGCTGCTTTAGATCAAGCAACCAATTGCCTTTCTCTGAACTAGTTTCAGCGAATATTTCAAAATTTCCTTTGCCTTTCTGATCGAAATAAAGGTTAATCCATCCATTCTTTAAGATTAGTTCATCTATTTCATATTCATTTCTTAATATACCTAATATTCCAATTTTCACAGTGATTTCTTCCAAGGAGAGAAGTCCTGATTCAAACTCTGGTGGAGTTTCTAGGCTCCCCTCCGTTATTTCAACCCCTTTCAGAATGATGGATGCATAGGGAAATCCCCTGACTAAAGATACTTTTGCTCCATGAATCTTTATGGTAATATTTAGTTGCTTATTCAATTGCTCAAGGGAAAGCCTAACCATCTTGTCTTCTAAAATTTTTCCGGTTACTCCCAAAACTGAAAGAAACAGCATTACTATTAATAGTGTATAAAGAATAATTTTAATGATTCTTTTCATTAAACTCATTATAAAGAAATCCTTTAGGTTTATTGCCTAGTAAATAAAATCGATTTTTGTATTTGCAATACTAATCTTTATATTTTGGCAAACTTATAACAAAAACCTTTGCTTTGAAAACATACGTGTATATATTTTTTTCTTTGTTAAGTGACTAACAAAACAATCTTTTCAATTTATAAAATAGTTCGCATCCTGTTTTGTTAAACTTTTGACCTATAAATTAATCCAACATTTTTTTGCAAAAAACTTCACAAATTGTAACTAAAGAGTAAATTTGTGAAAGAATATTAACCTATTCTTTGTTCATTATTTTCAATCATGGGAAGATTTAAACTGTTTGCTTTCATTCCTCTGTTTCTAATTTCTCTCACCATATCAGCAAATCATAAGCAGCTGGTCGATAGCCTTAAAATTCAATTAGAGAAAAGTGAAGATTCCCTTAAAATACAGATTCTCCTAAGGCTTTGTTGGGAGCATAGAAATTTTAACCCAGAATTAGCAGTACAATATGGTTTGGAAGCAATTGATTTAGCAACTAAATATAACGATTTCAAAAGTATTGCAAATGCTCATAGTTTTGTGGGAGTTGCTTACAGAATTTTGGGAAACTATTCACAATCAATAGATCATTACTTCACTGGCTTAGATGTAGCGACTAGTAGGGGTTTTAGAGAACAGGAAGGTTATGCATTTATTAATATAGCCAATCTTCATATTTACCAAGAACACCAATCAAAGGCAAACGAAAATCTTAGCAAAGCGCTGGCAATTGCCAATGAGATTAATAATCAGTCTATGCTTGCTTATGTTTACATTAATTATGGAAGGGCAAAACAACTTGTTAATGAACTCGACAGTGCTTTATTTTACTTCCATAAAGCTTTAGAAATCCGTAAGGAAATTAATCAAATTCCACAGCAAGCTGTCTGCTATAAGTATATTGGTGATATTTACTTTTTGAAGAAAGAAATTCCTCTTGCCATTGAAAATTACAATAATTCATTAAAAGTTGTTGACAAAGAAACGGATAGAGATTTATATGCAAACATTTTAATAAAATTATCCCAAATCGACTTACAAAATAATTTACTGAATAGTTCCTATGAGCATGCAATAAAAAGCAAGGAAATTGCAAAGGAAATTGGTGCAAGGTTGGTAATTAGAGATGCATCCCAAATACTATCTGAAATATACATGTTGAAAGGCGATTATAAAAAAGCAGCTAATTATTTAAGGTCGTTAATTCAATATAACGACACATTGTTTAGCCAGCAACTATCCGAAAAAATTTTTTTTGTGGAATACCAATTGGAAAAGGAGATAAAGGAAAATAGAATAGACATCCTTAACAAGGATAATACCATCAAAGAGTTAAAATTGGCACGCGCAAAAACCTCCATTATTACTCTTTCAATAATAATTACACTTTTAGGGATTCTTTTTGTTTTTACTCTTTTTTTATTGAACTACAGAAGAACAAGGAATATAATACTTGAAAAGCAAAATATTGAGATTAACAATCAGCGCATAAGCATTGAGCAAAAGAATAGAAATCTCGAAGAGGCTTACCTGGTAATCGAAGGATATATTGGGAAAATTACAGACAGCATACGGTATGCCGAAAAGATACAGGAGGCTATTCTTCCTCCTTTATCCATTTTTAAATTATTCTTTTCCGATGCTTTCTGTTTTTATAAACCTAAAGATTTTGTTAGCGGAGATTTTTACTGGGTCTCCACTCAGGAAAATAATCTTATTATTGCAATTGGCGACTGTACAGGACATGGAGTTCCAGGTGCTTTCATGAGTATTATTGGAATGGATCTGCTAAATCAAGCTGTTAACCAGAAACACCTAAAAGAACCTTCCCAAATACTTGAGTTTCTAAACACAGAACTCCCCCGAAAATTAAAGCGCGAGAATAATGAACTCATTTTAAAAGACAGCATGGATATTGCAATTTGCTCTGTTGATTCTAACAAAAAGAAACTTATTTTTAGTGGTGCACTGATACCTTTCATGTTAATTCGCAATCAAAGCATCATCAGTATTAAATCCGACTATACCTCCATTGGATCATCAACCAAGGTTTTTTCAAAACCCTTCTCTCAACATATAGTTGACCTTAAAACTGGAGATTGGATATACCTTTACTCCGATGGCTACATGGATCAAATTGGTGGTGAGAAAAAGAAGAAATTTATGCGGAATCATTTCCAAAAAACGTTACTCACTCTCAGCCAATTTAACGGTGAAGTTCAGCTCTCTGAATTAGATAATATTTTTACGCATTGGAAAGGCAATAATGAACAGATCGACGATGTTCTTATTCTAGGTCTAAAGGTATAAAGCATTATGCATTTATCGTTTTTTCTATGGTTAATTTTTTTTTCGTTCTCGGTATGTGTTGTGAATTCACAAGTGCTGAAAGTAGAACTCCCTAACAATTTATTTGCATTTTCATTTCAAGAGGATAAAGAAGGAAAGATATGGATTGGACTAAGCGATGGAAACACATCTGGATGTTTAGGGGTTTATCACGAAGATATTTTCTCACTAAAATCAAACAATGATGGTATTCCCACAGGTTCTTATCACACTTCAATCAAACTACCCGATGGTAGCTTAATATTTTCCGGGAATATCCTTAATGAAAAGGGTAGATCACTAATAATATGGATCTCCTCAATGGGAATTGATACAATTCAAATCCCCTTTCTTTTAAAAAATCCACACATAAATTGCATTGAACTTGTTAATCGAAGTGAGATGTGGATTGGGACATCAAGCGGACTAATTACCAATAACAGGGGAGAGTGGAATTGGTTTACTTCCCAACAAGGCTTGCCCAGTAACTTTATTTCTTGTATTTATCAGGATTTTAGGGGTGTCGTTTGGGTGGGCACAGATAATGGTATTGCTTTTTTTATGGATGGAAACCTATTTCTCCCAGAAAAGGGATCAAAAATTATTAGCTCTGCAACAACATTTTTTGGTGATAACCGTGGTTATATTTGGTGTGGAGCAAGATATGCATCCGAGGGTGTTAGTGTTTATAATGGCCAGGTATGGGAAACATTTTCAGGCAGACACGGATTGGTGGATAACTCAGCAACTATATTCCACCAAGATTCACAAGGTAATCTTTGGGTTGGAAGTTGCTATCATAGATCTCGAGGGGGAGTATCCGTTTTCGATGGTAGAAATTGGGTGGGTTACAACTCTCCTGAATACATTGCAAAACCTTGTGTCGATGCTATAGTAACTGATTCTAAAGGGAATATTTGGCTAGGAGGATCATTAACAGCCCGAAAATCAAAAGGCATTACAGTATTCGATGGCAATGAATGGTTCATTACAGGAGGCGATAATAACCTTCCTGCAGAAAGGGTCATAGCATTTTTCATCGATTCAAGGGGAAATCTTTGGGTGTCATCATTTGAAGGGCTATTTATTGTAAGTCCTGATTTCTCAGATTTTAAAAAATTATAAGAAAAAATCAATGGTTAATAAGATAGATTTAATCGGATCAAAAGATACTAATGATAAGGTTATTCCTGAATTAGAAAATACTGATAAAAAAATTTTTTTTTATAGCCTAATTTTACCGTCTCTTTTTGTTGGATTGTTATGGCTTGTTGCACTCATCGAAAGCATTTTGGAAATTAAACTAAACTACTTGGGTGTATTTCCAAGAACCTTAAAAGGCTTACCCGGAATCCTTCTAACCCCTTTCATCCACTCTGATTTTAAACATCTTTTTTCTAATTCTGTTCCTTTATTAGTAATGGGAACTGGTATTCTTTATTTCTATCGATCCATAAGCTACAGGGTATTTCTTATCATTTGGGCAGTTAGTGGTATATGCCTTTGGATAGGTGGCCGCCCTAGCTACCATATCGGGGCAAGTGGAATAGTGTATGGTCTTGCTTCGTTTCTATTTTTCAGCGGAATTATTCGTCGCGATATTAGGTTGGCGGCTATTTCCTTGGTTGTGGTATTTCTTTACGGTGGCATGATATGGGGTGTTTTTCCCATTTGGCCATCAATTTCTTGGGAAGGGCACCTATTTGGTGGAATAGCAGGTTTTGCATGCGCCTTAGCCTATAGGAATCAAGGTCCAAAACGAAAGATATACAATTGGGATGATGAAGAGGAAGAAGAAAAAAATGCCCATGTTGAGAAACCAGATTATCATTCAACAGTTTCATAATGAAATATAAGGTTGACTAATTGCGTTATAAATTCAAAAAATTGATTCTTAAGGGTAATCTGTTAATTTGATTTTCTATTTTTGTGAATTAAAATAAACCGATTATTCAACCATTCAAAATATTAAAGAGATGGCAAAGTATAACGAAACAGAAACCACTTCAAACAATATTAATCTTATAGGATTTGGAACAGAAATCCATGGTGATATTACTTGTAATGGTGACCTTAGAATTGATGGAACCCTTATAGGAAATATAACTGCAAAAGGGAAAGTTGTTGTTGGCGAAACTGGAAAAATTAAAGGTGAGGTTACTTCGAAAAATACAGATGTTTCTGGTTTTATTGATGGTAAAATTGTGGTAAGCGAACTCCTATCACTTAAATCAACAGCTAAAGTAATTGGTGACATGTCAACCAATAGGCTTGCCATTGAACCAGGAAGCCAATTCACTGGGTATTGTGATATGACCAATGGAAGTGCAAAAAAAAGCACAGTTTCAATAATTGAGAACACAGATACACCAAATAATAAGTAACAAGTTGTCCTTTTATGTGTCTGATAATGATAAGATATGTTTGAAAAGCAATTACTAAAACAATTCCTAAAAAGATCAATTATTCTATTCCTTTTACTAGGAATTCTATGTAGTTTTATCTTTATTTGGATTATACCTCATCTCTACTTTTCAATTATCCCTATTATTTTTGTCTATTTTTTTTTATTAAATATATTTACTTTCAGATTTTTAATTAAAATTCAAAGTTTATCCACTCATAAGTTTACCAAACAGTTTATGATATTTACATTTATTAAATTTTTTGGTTCACTTATTTTCGCTTTTCTTTTCCTCTACTTTGACCCAAATCACAAAATTCCATTTTTGGTGATTTTTATCACCCTGTATTTTTCTACTCTAATTCAAGGAGTTCACGATTTTTTAAAAGTATTAAATCAAAGAAATCCAAAATAATAATTCTTTTCATAAAAAAGTATATATTTTTGGAATAAGTGTAAAAGAAAAGACCGTGAAAAAGCTTTTTTTCCCATTGGTTTTATATTACTTAACTGCTCTTTCTTCAAATGATGTAAAGAGTAATGACCATAATTATGATAATTTCTCTGAAAATATTTCTTCCGAAGAAGGGATAGCACACACCTCTAAAGAGTTTAATCCTGGTGATTTTATTTTCGATCATATTGGTGATGCCCACGATTGGCATTTATTTACAATTGGTGACCAACATATCTCTATTCCTTTACCAATTGTCCTTTATAGCCATACACAGAACAAACTCTACGTTTTCTTTTCCAACAAATTTCATCATGGACATTCAACTTACAAGGGCTTTAAACTAATTACTTATGGAGAATTAAAGGGAAAAATTGTTGAAGTTGATATTTCTGGTCAGATTTTAAAAAATACCCCTTTACCATTGGACTTTTCAATCAAAAAAAATGTTGTTGGCATTTGGTTCTCAATTGCCCTTCTGCTTCTAATATTCATCTCTGTTGCCAAGAGATATCAAGTATCACCAGCTTCTGCTCCTAAAGGAACGCAGAGTCTTATGGAAACCTTGATACTATTTGTTCGCGATGATATTGCTCGGCCATCAATAGGAGAAAAAAATTATAATCGTTTTATGCCATTTCTGCTAACAATTTTCTTTTTTATCTGGATTAACAATATGCTTGGGCTAATCCCAATTTTTCCAGCAGGAGCAAATGTTACTGGCAACATTGCTGTTACAATGGCTTTAGCTTTATTTACCTTGTTAATGATTTTAATCAATGGAAACAAGCACTTTTGGAAAGATATATTCAATTCTCCTGGGGTTCCTGTTTTTCTTAAGTTACCTATTCCAATAATGCCTATTGTAGAATTGGCAAGTTGGCTAATTAAACCAGGGGTATTAATGATTCGACTTTTTGCAAATATTTTAGCTGGTCATATTATTGCAATGGTTCTTTTTGGGTTAATTTTTATTTTTGGTGCTGTAAATATATATTATGGCTATGGTATAAGTTTCGTTACAATTTTTTTAACTGTTTTTATGTCGATATTGGAAATACTTGTTGCTTTTATTCAAGCATTTGTTTTTACCATGCTAAGTGCTCTTTTTCTTGGTATGGCCACAACCGAACATCATTAGTTACTAACCTTAATAATTACTTGATATGACAACACTTCTCGTTCTTTTAGAAATTACTGGCGTATCTATTGCCAAAACTGGTGCTGCTTTTGCAGCAGCAATTATTGTATTAGCGGCCTCTTGGGGTATTAGTAAAATTGGCGCAACTGCTCTTGAATCCATAGCGCGTCAACCAGAAGCAGCGGGGGACATTCGGGGTAGCATGGTTGTTGCCGCAGCACTTATTGAAGGTGTTTCTTTCTTTGCCATCATTATTTGTACACTAGTTATTCTTCTTTAATCTAAGAAATCCTTAAGATTATGGGCTTAATCACACCCGATTATGGCTTGCTTTTCTGGATGCTGGTTTCATTTGGCATTTTAATGTTTCTTCTCAAAAAGTTTGCATGGAAACCAATCCTCCATGGAATTAAAAGCCGTGAAGAAATGATATCAAAGGCATTGCATGACGCTGATATGGCAAGATACGAAATTTCCAAATTAGAAGAACGTGGCGCGCAAATAATAAATAAAGCCCAGTCTGAAGGTGAAGCCATCATTCTGGATGCAAAAAAAGCGAGAGTAAGGATTATTGAAGAGGCAAACCTCAAGGCTCAGCAAGATGCTCAAAAGTTTCTTGATCAGGCAAGAGATATTATAAAACGTGAAAAAGATGTTGCTCAACTTGAGATAAAAGCGTATGCTTCTAAAATCATTCTTGATGCTACTGAACGTATCCTTCGCAGAGAACTTCAAGACAAAAATAAATACGAAGAGCAGATAAATTTGGTAATTCAAGAACTCTCAGCAAAAAATTAGAATGGACCAAGGAAGAGTGTGTATGAGTTATGCAAGGGCATTGCTTGATTGGGCGGAAGAGTCCGGTCTTGCAAAGAATATTTATATTGAATCAGCACATCTTATACAGCTAATTGAGGAAAACCCTTCTTTTTACTATTTGCTCCATACACCTATGGTATCCCTAACAAAAAAAACTAAGGCTGTTACAACTATTTTACTTAATTATGCCCCTAATTTAACTAACATTGTGTGCCTTACAATAAAGAATCGTAGAGAAAAGCAATTGAAGCATATTCTTTATTGTTTCCAAAAGCTTTTTAGGGATAAAAACGGAATTATAAAAACGCATGTTGAGGTTGCTACCGAAATTGGTAAAAACACCCAAGTGATCATTAAAGAATACATCGCAAAAACCTTAAAAAAGAATGTAGAAATAGATTTCAGCGTTAATCCAATGATCATTGGGGGTTTTAATCTTGTAATTGAAGATCGTCTTTTAGATAAGAGCGTTAGGGGTGAATTGGAGTTGTTACGAAAACGTTTAAACTAGTTATTAGAAAAAAGACTGTTACAAATATGGCAGAAATAAAAGCATCTGAAGTATCCGAAGTTTTAAAAAAGGAACTTGCGGGACTTGACCTTAAATCAGGGTTTGAGGAAATCGGCACCGTTTTACAGGTCGGTGATGGAATTGCTCGAATATTTGGTTTGTCCAACGTGTGCTCAAACGAAATAGTTGAATTTCAATCTGGTATTAAAGGCATTGTCCTCAATCTGGAAGAGGACAATGTAGGTGTAGTATTGCTTGGCTCTTCTGAACAGGTTAAAGAAGGACATCAGGTGAAAAGAACCAATAGGATCGCATCTATAAAGGTTAGTGACTCTCTCCTTGGTAGAGTAATCAACACTCTTGGAGAGCCAATTGATGGAAAAGGTCCCATTAGCGGGGAAGCCTATGAGATGCCCTTAGAGCGAAAAGCTCCAAGTGTAATATTTAGGCAGCCTGTAAACGAACCCCTACAAACAGGAATTAAAGCAATCGATGCCATGATTCCAATTGGACGAGGACAAAGGGAACTAATAATTGGCGATAGACAAACAGGAAAAACAGTTATTGCCATTGATACAATAATCAACCAGCGAAGCAACTTCGAAAAGGGTGATCCTGTGTATTGTATATATGTTGCTATAGGGCAGAAAGGATCTACTGTTGCTTCCATTGCTAAAACCTTGGAGGAAAAAGGTGCAATGGACTATACTATTATTGTTTCAGCCAATGCATCCGATCCGGCTGCGCAGCAATTTTATGCTCCTTTTGCTGGGGCTGCAATTGGTGAATTTTTCAGAGATACAGGGCGCCACGCACTTGTTATATTCGATGACCTTTCAAAGCAAGCTGTATCATATAGAGAAGTTTCTCTACTTCTAAGAAGACCCCCCGGGAGAGAAGCCTACCCTGGTGATGTTTTTTACCTACATAGCAGGTTGTTGGAAAGAGCTGCAAAAATAATTAAATCTGATGAAATAGCGAGTCAAATGAACGATCTTCCAGGATCAATTAAGCATTTGGTGAAAGGAAATGGATCGTTAACAGCCCTTCCAATTATTGAAACTCAAGCTGGCGATGTTTCGGCGTACATACCCACCAATGTTATTTCCATTACTGATGGTCAAATATTTCTTGAATCTAACCTTTTCCACAGTGGGGTTAGACCTGCAATAAATGTTGGCATTTCGGTTTCAAGGGTTGGTGGTAAAGCTCAAATTAAATCAATGAAGAAAGTTGCTGGCACTTTAAAACTGGATCAGGCACAATATCGTGAACTTGAGGCTTTCGCAAAATTTGGATCCGATTTGGATGCTGCAACTCTAAACGTGCTTGATAAAGGTAAAAAAAATGTTGAAATCCTTAAGCAAGGGTTGCACTCCCCTCTGCCAATTGCTGAACAAATTTCAATTATTTTTTGTGGTACAGCTGGTCTCTTAAAATCAATACCTGTAGAAAAAATTAAGTCTTTTGAATTTGATTTTCTTGATGATGTTCGACTAAATCAAGCAGATATACTTAAATCAATTGCTGACGGAGTTTTTAATGATGAGATTGCAGACATACTTACACAGACTGCAAAAAAAATATCAGCAAAATACATAAGTTAAAGCATGTCTGGTTTAAAAGAAATACGAACTCGCTTAACATCCATTACTTCTACAAGGAAGATTACTAGTGCAATGAAAATGGTTTCTGCTGCTAAGTTTCATAAAGCACAGGAATCAATATATCGTTTCGAACCATACTACAACAAAACCATTAGCGTACTTTCTCAAGTTCTTCCCAGTGTTGCTGAAGTAGGCATGGAGAAGTGGTTTAATCCTCCTGCAGGCAAAAAGAATATAGCACTGGTTATTATCACATCTAATTCAAGCATGTGTGGTGGATTTAATCAAAATTTAATAAAGAAAATACTTGAAGAAATTCCTACACTCTTTCCTGATTATCCAAGAGTAACCAATCTTTCGCTTTTTTGCTTAGGGAAAAAAGGATGCGATTTTTTTCTTAAAAAGAAATTTAATGTGCATTCTGCATCAGATAACCTTATTGTTAATAGCCCAACCTATAACACAACATCGACTTTTGCAAATTATTTAATTGAGGAGTTCGTTAAAGGAATATACGACATGGTTTACATCGCCTATAACGAATATAAAAATCCTGCTGTTCAGACACCTTCAATCATACAATATCTACCAATTCTTTTCCCGGCTGGTTTCTCAAAAACTCCAATTAATCCTAACATTATTTTTGAACCTAATCAAGAGCATATTTTAAGGTTAATTATTCCCAAGACAATGAAAATTTTTTTCCATAAAATAATCTTAGAAAATGCAGTTGGAGAACATGGAGCTAGGATGACTGCCATGCATCAAGCCACTGACAATGCATCTGAACTATTAAAGGAGTTAAAACTTCAATACAATAAAGCTCGTCAAGCTGCTATTACAAAAGAAATCCTTGAAATCGTATCAGGTGCTGAAGCTCTTAAAGGGAAATCAAATTAGCTAAACCTTTTGCAATACAGCTTTCTTAATGGGTTTGTTAATCTCTGCTATATCTTCTGATACGTTTATTATATAATCCGCCAATTTTTCTGCCTCAGAAAACAAATCATTATAAATAACACCAGCTTGATACTTGTATTTTTCTTCCTCAACATTCTTTAAATGTTGTTTTCTTAGCTTATTTCGAAATTGATTGATTTTTTCCTCAGCTTCGTATGCTGGACCCAGATTAATTTTAGTATGGTCCTCTTCCAAATTGTGTAACAAAACAAGAAATGCTTCATCTACTAATTCAAACATGTAATTGAGATTATCGCGTATTTCTTGATTAAACCAGATGTTTGCTTTTCTTTTACGGCGCATAGTTTTAGCTAAAGTGTAATTACTATCAGATATACTCTCAATGTCGCTAATAATTTTGAACATTGCCTGCATGCGTCTTGAACTCTCTTCGCTTAAATCATTAGTAGAAACTTTTGTTAAGTATGTGGCAATTTCAACCTCTACCCTATCGCTAATATCTTCGTACTTTTCAATCCTATCAAAAGAATCCTTAAATTTTTTATCATTCGTTTCAGCAAAAAGCTCTCTAAAAAAACTGTACATTTTATATGTACGTTTAGCATAAGTAACTATCTCCTTGTAAGCTTGAAGTAACGATAGTTCGGCTGTTGATAGTAACCCTATTCCAATATGTTGTAATCTGAACTCTTCATCTTCTTCTTTTCTTTGAGGGACTAAGCGAGTTACAACTTTCACAATAACGGGCGTGAATAAGACCAACGCTAAAGTATTAATTATATTAAAAGAAGAATGGAAAACCGATAGTGCTATGGGAACACTCTCAGGGTTATCAAATGGAGATGCGCCTCCCATATCAATTATAATGTTTCCGATTGTTCGAATGAAAAACGGAAAAACAAACAACATCCAGAAAACACCGATTAAATTGAAAATTAGGTGCGCTCGTGCTGTTCTTTTAGCAGAAACATTAGCCACTGCCGCTGCAATATTTGCAGTTATTGTGGTTCCAATATTCTCCCCCAAAACCATCGCTGCAGCTAAATCAAATCCAATCCATCCATTATTGCACATTACCAATGTTAAGGCCATTGTTGCGCTGGATGATTGAATTACAACTGTAAGTAAAGTGCCAATAGCCACAAAAATTAAAAGGGAGAAAAAACCATGATTTGTATAATACTGTAAAAACTCTAAAATTTCAGGTTGTTCACTAATGTTTGGAACAGAATTTTTCAAGAAATCAAGCCCCAGAAAGAGAAGTGCAAAACCGACTGCCAGTTCTCCCCATGATTTCCTTGTTACGCTTTTGCTAAATACTAAAGGAAATCCTATTCCTATCAGTGGAAGAGATATTGCGCTTATTGAAAACTTAAAACCCAAAAGGGATATCATCCAAGCAGTAAAAGTGGTCCCAATATTTGCTCCCATGATAACTCCAATGGATTGTACGAGTGACAAAAGACCAGCGTTTACAAAACTAACAACCATAACTGTAGTTGCTGAACTTGACTGAACCACCATGGTAACCAATAATCCGGTTAGAATGCCTTTTAACCGGTTTGATGTCATAGCAGCCAATATATTGCGCATCTTATCTCCTGCTACTTTTTGGAGGGATTCACTAAGCATTTTCATCCCAAAAAGGAAGAGCCCCAAAGAACCAATTAGGCTAAGAAACTGGAGAATTCCGTAATTCATAATTCAATTAAATTAAAAAAGGAATCAAAATTACTTACAAATAACTATTACTTTGTTATTTCCAATGTTATTTTAAAGTTAATTTTTGATTGAACTGATATCAAAAAATTCTTTTTGACTTTTAAAATATTAAAATGCCTAATATTGAGCAAAGAATTGCAATGCTATTGCTGATTTTTTCTACTTTTGTCAATATTTTTTTATGAGTTTGTATGAGTTTTCAATTCATTGCCCGTTTTATTCTTCGTAACAGGTTGACTATTCTTATATCTGTTGGGGTCATAACATTATTTATGATGTTTATGATCACTAAGTTAACGTTTTACTATGAGCCAACACCTTTATTACCCAAAACTGATAGTCTTCTGGTTCAATACCGAGAACTATCAAAAATTTTTGGGAAGGGTGAAAATATTATGGTCATTGGAGTTGAAGACCCTGATTTTTTTATTGTAGAAAACTTTAATCATTGGAGGAACCTTGAAATAGAATTGCAAAAAATTGATGGGGTCGAGCATGTTCTTTCTATTTCAGATTTTTTTACCCTTGAAAAAGACCCTGAAAAAAAAGTTTTTAATTTTAGTAAGGTTTTCCCTTCCGAAATTACCTCCCAAGAAGAGTTGGATTCGTTAAAATGTATTGCTCTTTCAATGCCTTTTTACGAAGATATTCTCTATAATAAAGAGCTAAACATCTATTTAATGATGGTAACGCTCAAATATGAGATGATTAGCACAACTGCCCGAATTAATTTTATGGAAAGCATTATTGAAACATGCAATGTTTATTCACAAAACCGAGAAAAACCTTTGCGATTCTCTGGGCTACCTTATATTAGGATTACAGTTGGTGAAATGATTCGCGGAGAGATGTATATGTTTATACTTCTAGCTGCTTTTATTACGGCATTATTGCTTTATATTCTTTTTAGGTCTATTCGCATTGTTTTCTTTTCCATGCTGGTTGTTACAGTTTCTGTAAGTTGGGGGTTGGGATTCATGGCTCTATTAGGCTATGAAATAACGCTGTTAACTGCTGTTATAGCTCCCTTAATCATTGTTATTGGTGTTCCTAACTGTGTTTTTCTGCTTAATAAGTATCATCACGAATATAGTTTGCATGGCAACAAGGTAAAAGCATTACAGCGTGTAATTCAAAAAATTGGAAGTGCGACCTTTCTAACAAACCTCACTACAGCAGCTGGTTTTGGTACTTTTACATTTACCAGTATAAGAATTTTAAAGGAGTTTGGACTTGTTGCTGCAATCGGTATTATGGGCGTTTTTATAATTTCTCTTTTGCTCATTCCCTCTATTTTCAGCTTTTTACCTCCACCCGAACCCCGACATTTACAGCATCTGGGTAATCGTCGTATTAAAAAGATAATAACAAATGTAATTTCTGCAGGCTTGTATCGAAAAAAATGGGTTTTTGCCATAACTGTAGTTTTTCTATCTATTGGTGTATGGGGGCTTTCTCGCGTTAAAAGTAATGGATTTATGGTTGATGATATACCAAAAAGTCACCCAGTATATATTGACCTTAAGTACTTCGAAAATAGTTTCTCTGGTGTTATGCCAATGGAAATAGTTATTGACACCAAAACTCCTCGTGGCGTAATTCAAGAAAAGACTCTAAGTAGAATTAATAAACTGCAAAACGTTCTGGAAAAGAATCCTAACCTTTCGAAACCCCTTTCCATTGCTGAAGCCGCGAAATTCGTTCGCCAAGGTTATTACAATGGCAACCCATTACAATACAAATTACCCTCAGGGCCAGAAAGAGCGTTTATCATGTCCTACTTGCCCAAAAACATGGCCAATAATGAATTATTAACCCGCTTTGCTGATTCCACTGGGCAGATTACTAGGGTTTTATATAATGTGGCAGATATTGGAAGTACTAAAATTAAAGACCTTAAAAAACAAGTACAACAAAATGTTGACTCAATATTCTTAACTGATTCTCATCAGGTAACAATTACTGGAGGAAGCATAATTGCAGCAAATGGTAACGATTATTTGGTTCGTAGCTTATTTATTAGCTTGCTCGCGGCAATTGGCATTATCTCAATCTTGATGGCCTGGATGTTCCGTCAGCCCAAAATGGTACTTCTTTCTGTTTTGCCAAATCTGGTTCCTTTACTTTTAACTGCTGCAGCAATGGGTTTTATTGGGATTTCTCTTAAACCCAGTACCGTTATCGTCTTTAGCATTGCCTTTGGTATTTCTGTTGATAACTCCATTCATTTTCTGGCCAAATACCGACAGGAACTTAAACGTACCCGAAATAATATAAAAACTTCTGTTGTTTGTGCAATAAAGGAAACAGGAGTTAGCATGATTTATACTTTCATCGTACTGTTCTTTGGGTTTGGGATTTTTGTTGCATCGAAGTTTGGTGGTACTGTTTCGTTGGGAATTTTAGTATCCCTTACTTTGCTTATTGCATTATTTTGTAACCTAGTTTTACTTCCAACAATTCTTCTTTCTTTGGAAAAGGTTAAAGACATTGACAATAAGGAATGCTGCCCTAGTTCATAGATATCAGATTTCTCTTTCACTTTTAATAAAATCTGCTAATTTAGCGCTTAATAACTAAAGCGATGTATAACATAATCGAATTAACTGAACTGGTTGATCGAGGAATTAAAAATCTTTCAATTCCCGAAGAACCTTCGCTGCTTTACACACCAATTCGGTATACCTTGGCTTCGGGAGGTAAAAGAATACGACCAGTTCTTGTTTTGGTTTCTTGTAATGTATACTCCGAATCGGTTGACGATGCTATTTTTCCTGCTTTAGCAGTTGAGTTGTTTCATAATTTCACTCTTATCCATGATGATATAATGGATAATGCACCACTCCGACGAAATCAGCCAACTGTTCATAAAAAATGGGGTCCGAATGTCGCCATCCTTTCAGGTGATGCTTTGTATGTAATGGCATATCAATTATTATCCAAAACGGAGAAATCAAAACTTGGAAAAGTTCTTTCTGTTTTTAACGATATAGCCTTAGGTGTTTGTGAGGGACAGCAAATGGATATGGATTTTGAAACAACTCCGTTCGTATCACAAGAAGAGTATCTTCAAATGATTGAACTAAAAACCTCTGTTCTAATTAAGGGTGCGCTTCAAATAGGTGGAATTATTGGTGGTGCTCCCGAAGCTGATATTATAAAACTTGGTGAGTTTGGTCTAAATTTGGGAATCGCTTTTCAGTTACAGGATGATCTTCTTGACTCTTACGGTGATCCAAACATTTTTGGCAAGAAAATAGGTGGTGATATTGCAGCAAATAAAAAAACCTTTCTAACAATTAAAGCATTTTCATTAGCGAAGGGAAATTCTCTTGATTTACTAAACAGTTACTTTAAGGCAGAAAACATTGATCCCGGGAAAAAAATAAGCGGAGTAAAGACAATTTATGATGAATTAGGCATTAAAAAGATTACCGAAGAAAAGATTCAAGAATTTTATCAAAAGGCTCTAATTGCTTATGAAAAATTAAGCGGAGATTTTAACAGAAAAAGCGTTTTACTCTCACTGGCTGAAAATATTATGGGAAGAATAAGTTAACTTTTTGCTCGTCTTTTTTTCTCATTCCCCTGGCAATTATTTGTTTTTCAAATTTTAAACAGGGTCGTTTTTATTGTTATTACACAAGTTAACAAAACATCTCTCAAGGTTTCAAAAAATTCATTTCATTTATGCTAATTTTGTACCCTTTCAATAACATCTTTTACTATAAAATTATCTCATTATGAGTTATGTGTCAAAAGAGAAGTTGTTCTCTAAAAAATGGTTTAAAGCATGGAGTTTAATTGTGCTTGGTGCATTTATCCTTGCTTCTGGGTTTGTGCTTTTTATTGATCCTCATCGAATTGCTCCTGGGGGTGTATATGGCATTGGGATAATTGTTCATTACCTAACCAAGGGCCTTTTCTCTTGGGCTCCTGAAGGTTTGCCTATTGGGACTGTCGGGCTTGTGCTAAATATACCCTTAACCATTATTGGAATAAAACTTTTAGGTCCACGTTTTGGAATAAAAACAGTTGTTGGATTTATTTTAACTTCAATTTTTATTGATTTGCAGCACTTCTTTTTTGGTTACAACCCACTTGTTGACGATGCTTTGCTTTCTTCCGTTTTTGGTGGAGTTCTTATTGGTTTTGGTTTAGGTTTAATTTTTAAATCCAAAGCAACAAGTGGAGGGTCTGATATTATTGCCATGATAATTGCCAAGTATACCCGTTTACCATTAGGGCAATTAATGATTTATGTAGACTCTGCCATCGTTTTAATAGCCCTTGCTGCCTTTCAGGACTGGAAAATTCCCCTTTATTCATGGATAGTAATATACATTACCGGAAAAGTGATTGATGTCACCATTCAAGGCGTGAGCTATGATAAAACGCTTTTCATTATTTCTGACAAATATGAAGATATTAGGGACAAACTAATTAATGATATTGATCGAGGAGGAACAATTCTAAACGGCATAGGAATGTATAAGGGTCAAGAAAAAAAGGTCATTTTTACTAATGTCAGCCGAAGAGAGGTTCATATTCTCAGAGACTTTATTGAAGAAATTGATTCAAATGCATTTATTACAGTAATTGATGCCAATGAAATTTTAGGAAACGGATTTAAACCATTGAAGGAAGAATAATAGTTTTGGTTAATTGATTATGCCTAATGTACCGTTAGTCTTACTACTTAAATTTTAAATCAAACTAAAAATAATTTAATGCAAGGAAGGGTATTGAAATCGACTGGAAGTTGGTATACCATTTTAAGCAACGATGGATTCGCTTATAGATGTAAAATTCGGGGAAAACTTAGACTTAAGTCCACAAAAACAACCAACCCAATTACTGTGGGCGATATTGTTGATTTTGATATTGAAAAAGATGGAAAAACGGGTAATATTAATGGGATTCATCCTAGAAAAAATTACATAATTCGTAAGTCTTCAAACCTTTCTAGAGAGGCACATGTTATTGCTGCTAATATCGATCAAGCCATTTTAGTGGTAACTGTTGATTTTCCCGAAACAAAATTTGAATTTATTGACAGATTCCTTTCTACAGCAGAAGCATATCAAATACCTGCATTTTTAATTTTCAACAAATCTGATCTTTACCATGATGAATTGAATGAAAAATTTAAATATTATCTGTCAATTTACAAGCCAATTTATCCCTGTTATATCTCATCGGCTGAAAGTGGAGAGGGGCTGGGAGAAATTAAATCCTTGTTAACTGATAAAATTAGTTTAATTTCAGGAAATTCAGGGGTGGGCAAAACTACATTAATAAATACAATTGAACCTAACCTTAACTTAAAAACAGCGAATATCTCTCATTATCACTTAACAGGTAAGCATACAACAACTTTTAGCGAAATGTTTCCCCTTTCTTTCGGAGGTTTTGTAATTGATACTCCTGGCATTAAAGGTTTCGGACTTGTAGATATGGATAAACGAGAATTATTTCACTTTTTTCCTGAAATATTTCAGGTTTCCGCCCAATGTCAATACAATAACTGCACACATAGGGATGAACCTGGTTGTGCAGTTAAACATTCAGTAGAAAAGAATATTATTAATCCCTCTCGGTATTTAAGTTATCTGAGTATAATGAATGATAACGATGAAAAGTACAGGACATAAAATTAAAGCCTTAATTCAATTCCTAATTTTAAACCATAGCAGGATTAATGCACATTACAGCAATTTTTGCGTTATTCGCAATAACGTACTGCTCCTGTGCTCCAAACATATAGTCAGTAAAATCAAGGTTAGGTGTTGTCATAATCAGTATTAAATCTGCCTCAATATCCACAGCAAGTTTAATAATGCTGTCTGAAAAACTTCCTCCCTTTCCAGCGCTATGAACCTCGTACTTTATATCATGAGTATCGAGGTGCTTTTTGGCAAATGATAAATTATAGTTCACTTTCTTTTGAATGCCAGAGTCGCCAGCATGAGGAATGATCATATGTATTCTAGAATTAAACTCAGTGGCTGTTTTAATTGCCCAGCGTAAACGTTCCTTTTCATTGATTCTATAGTCTAAAGGAAAGATAACATTCTCAAAAATTTTATCCCCTTTTGGCTCATCCTGAACCACTAAAAAAGGAACATTTGAGCCTGCAATGACTTTAAGCGCCCAGCTTCCTGTTAGTTTCTGAACACCTTTGATTCCATGAGTGCCCATTATCACAAGATCCGCTTCAATGTCAAAAGCATATTCACTTATGGTGTGAAATATACTACCTTCCTGCACAAAAGGCTTTACTTCAACACCATAGGTTTCCTTAATTCTAGTAACATCTGCTTTTAGTTTTTCCGTTGCTTCATTTTCGTTTAGCTTACCTTTCGAAAAAATCCCACCCGACTCTACAACATGGATAAGATCTATGGAAAACTGCTGAGCAAATGCTCCTATTTTTAGCGCATACTTAAGCGCATTCTCAGTGACTTGACTGAAATCCCAAGGGACAATCAGCCTTTGCAACCTATCTTCCATAATATAAGCACATTAAGAGATTACCAATTGTTTTTAGAATATAAATTTATAAAAAAGATTCTGATATAATAACAACTGTTTAATAAATAATTAGAAAGCATGTATTATGGCACTTTTTTATATTTCCATTTTTTAAAACTAAACGCCTGATAATCTATTTCTTAAACTTGTTATCTTATGACTGTAAAATAAAATCAAACGAAGACGAATTTTAAACTTATTTTAATATTATCTTATAAATACAATGTGTCGCTAAAAAAATGCTGTTATATTTTTCAATTTTTATTATAACATAAAAAATCTATAACTTTTGATGTAATAAGGCTAGGCTCAATAAAACTTAAGCAAGCATAATCACTACGATGGCACGGTTTGTTTCCAAATACTGAGCAGGGACGGCAGTCTAACTCAACTTGAATAGCATTTTCGGGGGATTGATTCCAGCCGTAAAAACCCGCAAAAGGATGTGTTGCACCCCATATGCTAATCACTGGAACTCCAACTAGTGAAGCAAAATGCATATTAGCAGAATCCATTGAAAGCATAAGATTTAGATTGGAAATTATTTCCAATTCTTGATCTATAGTAAATTCACCAGCTAAGTTAATTACATTTAAATACTTGCTGGAAATACTATCAAGGTAATACCTTTCGTCTCCTTTTGCACCAAATAACAATATTTTAAACGTAGGAACTCTTGCTAAATCTTCTATTACAATATTAATTCCTTCCAAAGGGTATGCTTTCCCTTTATGCTTTGCAAATGGGGCAATACCTATCCATTTCCCCTCTCTTTTTCCGGTAATTTTCAAAACGTTTTCGTTAAGTGGAATAGGTGTGTTGGTTAAACTCTTAAAATCAAGTTTAACAACCAACCCCAACCCAAGTTTCTGAAAAACTTCAGAGTATCTTATTACTGTGTGTTTTAGAGGAACTATGAACTTATTGTTTTTCCTTGTAAGTTTTCTTTTTTCTTTTCTTCCTTTGTCAATAATTGCCACCCTAGTACCTCTCGTCCAAAAAAAGAAACGCAGAATCTTTGTGCGAAGCACATCATGGAGGTCTGCAATTCCATCCCAACCTCCTTTGATATTTAGTTCTCTGAAAAGTCTGAATATGCCATATAACCCTTTGTGTTTATCCTTAGGATCAAATTCGATAAATTCAACCGAAGGCAAATCTTTCAATAATCCTCGGGCAAAACTACGCGAAACAAAAGTTATTTCAATATTAGGAAATTGCTTTGTTAACGACCACAAAACAGGAATTGTCATTGCAACATCTCCAATGGCACTAAATCTAAATACAAGCAACCGAAATGGTTGGAGTGCACTCATTGGTTATTTTTTTCTGTAAAGAATCGGGTTAAGTGAGGGGTCGTTGTACATCTTCATTTGACGATACACTTTCATGTATTTCTTCCCTTGATTTATATCGCTTAATAGTTGGTCTATTGCAGTACTTAAATCAACTTTTTGTTCAAGTAAAATGTCTAGCTTTTTTTGACATTCTTTTTGATGCTCAACCGAAACATCCTTTCTTATTACCTCCTGTTCCATGTGAAATACCTTAAGGGCAAGAATAGAAAGCCGGTCTATTGCCCATGCAGGACTTTCGGTGTTAAAGGTAGCATTGGGATTGGGTTGCACATTACTATATTTTTCGAGGAAATAGCTATCAATCATTTCCACCAAATCAGTTCTATCTTGATTTGATTTATCGATTCTTCTTTTAATCTCTAAAGCTAAGGTAGGATTGATGTTTGGATCACGGATTATATCTTCAAGGTGCCATTGTACTGCATCTATCCAATTTTTTGTAAATAGAGAGAATTCAATCGTTCCCTCTTTAAATGGAATAACAGGTTTTGCATCTACATTATCCATGGTATGGTAATAGATAGTGCATTCGGAAAAAATTTTGTTGCAAAGATTACTAAAGGACATTTTATGAAATTTTGATTTAGTGCAAAGATGAAAAAGTTTTTCAGAAGTTAAAAATATACTATTTCATCTGTAATTTTATTTAAAGCCATTTTAAAAAATCAAACTTCAATCAATCTATAAAGCTTATCATTACGTCTAACCAACCGAGGCACCTTAATAGAACAAACGGATCCCTTTGGGCAAGATTCTATTGACTTATCCTCTGCTCTAATTTCTTCAACATTTAATTCAACTACTCCTGTTGTAGGCCCAATAATCAACGCTTTATCACTAGCATTTAAATCACATGCCTCAACTTTTAATTCAGCAACTCCCAGCTTCGAAAAGTAATTTGTTATTTTACCAACATAAATCTTTCGCTCTGTGGCAACGCTTCCATAATGGTAACTCCATTCTCCTAATTTTTGTCCGAGATAGTATCCATCCCAGAAACCTCGATTGAAAACTTTAGTAAGCTGTTGTTTCCAGCAATCAATTTTACTAGCACTGTATGTCCCATTTTTTATTGATTCTATAGCCTCGCTATAGCATCTGGTTACCGTTTTTACATATTCAGGACTTCTTGCTCGACCCTCAAGCTTTAATACAGTAACCCCTGCATCGATTATCTTATTTAAAAAGCCAATTGTGCAAAGATCCTTGGGGGACATAATGTATTCATTATCTATTTCAAGTTCTTCACCCGTTTCATTATCAATAACAGAATAGGAACGCCTACATATCTGAAGACAAGCACCTCGATTTGCAGAATGATTTGCTTGATGAAGGCTCAAATAGCATTTCCCAGAAATGGCCATACAAAGAGCACCATGAGCAAAAATTTCTAATTTAACTTTTTTACCAGAGGGCCCTGT
Source organism: uncultured Rikenellaceae bacterium (assembly GCA_964509385.1). Lineage (GTDB taxonomy): Bacteria > Bacteroidota > Bacteroidia > Bacteroidales > Tenuifilaceae > MWFE01. The sequence continues at coordinate 6,647 of CAZDXY010000026.1, read as the reverse complement.
TATATTGTTATCATCAATATTCTTTGCTATTTGCTGGACTTGATCAAGGTTGAGTTCTCTGGCTAAAACAACTACATCAGCCCACTGAGAGTAAAATTTTAATGCTTCGAAATTGCTGATATTAAGCTGTGTCGATAAATGAACCTCAACGTTTTGCTTCCTGGCATATAGAATTGCCGCCTGGTCACTCGCAATTATTGCACTAATACCTGCCTTTTTTGCCGCATCAATGGTTTCTTCCATTGGCCTAATGTCTTGATCATAAAGTACAGTATTAATGGTTAAGTACGTTTTTACTTTTTGCTTTTGGCAAATATCAACAACTTCGGCTAAATCTTTCAAAGTAAAATTTACGGTTGAATTGGCACGCATATTAAGCTTACCCACTCCAAAATAAACAGAGTTAGCACCACCCTGTATGGCAGCCATAAGAGATTCAAAATTTCCAGCGGGAGACATTATTTCAATATCGTTTACGTCACTCCTCATTCTAAATTTTGTTTATTCAAAGTTTTGAAAAAGACATAAAGTATTCTTTTCTAGGCAAAATGAAATTTTTCAAGAAGTAAATAAAGGAAATTAGTATTCAAGTCTAAATACAATCAAAAAACCTATTGAGTTAATTCGCTGAAGAATTGTGTCAATGCCATCCAATACTCTTTATGATTTGGATTACTCTCCCATAGTGCACGTGAACCATGAATACCTTCGCCCAGCGAAGGTTTAAAAAGGGTCAAATGCTTTTGGGGTATGTGATCAAGTAATTCCTGCATCAAAGGAAACTCTTTGAGGCTACTTAAGGCGAGTATGGGCAAATGTATCCTCTCAATGGTTTCTTTAACTGATAATTCTTGGCCAAAGTATTCTCCTGGAGAAAAAACCACAACAGTCTTTACCTTAAAGTTTTCTGTTGCTTCTATTAAAGCAAGGGATGCAGAATATGAACTACCTAAAAGGGTTATGGGTTTTTTGGATCGCTGAAAAACAAAATCGATTGCTGCCGTAATATCTGGACGTGTATCAAGGTAACCTGTTGTCATTCCCTTGTTAATTGCATCAAGGGCAGTTAGATTTTTAATAAAATTTACTTCGTTTCCTGAACGAAGATCCACGGCAAGACAATTAAATCCTAAATTAACTAATTTGGGAGCAGTTTCTCTATACTCTCCACGACTATATCCGGCTTGATGTAATAGTATTATATATGGATTCTGAGTAGATGAAACATAATGATCAGCAGTTACGGTTACTCCATCGGCAGAAATAAATGTAACCGTTTGCTGTCCAAGGGTTGGAATTACCATTAGATAAAAAATAACTATAATCAGATAATACTTTACTTTCATTGCTTTTGAATAATTTTAATTAAATCTTCTATTTATGTAAATTTCTTTTATGCTATTTATTACAATGACTTAACAATATTATCGTACAAATAATGGGAAGGTTTCTTTAACTCTTTCGGCAAGGATAATTATTTTATTTTCATGTTGCTCAACAACTGCAGGGTCTTGCATTTCAAAATAACGTTCATTCATCTCGTGAATAATCTTAATTAAGCCTGGTTCAAGGGTTGATATTATGGGAGCATGATTATGCTTAATAGCAAAACTTCCCTTTGTTCCCGGGACTCTTACCGATTCTACATTGCCTCTAAAAAAGACCTTCTCGGGTGTTATGATTTCGAGTAACATTTTTGTTATCTTTTAGATTCTTCCAACATTTTTTCACCTTTCTCAATGGCTTGCTCAATGGTTCCCACAAGGTTAAAAGCAGCTTCGGGATACTTATCAACGGCTCCGTCCATTATCATCTTGAACCCTTTTATTGTATCGGCAATGTCAACAAAAACACCCTTTAAACCAGTAAATGCTTCAGCCACATGGAATGGTTGCGAAAGGAAACGCTGTACTCTACGAGCACGATGAACAACAAGTTTGTCGTCTTCGCTTAGTTCGTCCATCCCAAGTATGGCAATAATATCCTGCAATTCCTTATACCGTTGAAGAAGTTCTTTAACTCTTTGAGCTGTATTATAATGATCTTCTCCCACTATTTCTGGGGCAAGAATTCTTGATGTGGAATCAAGAGGATCAACCGCTGGATAAATGCCTAACTCAGAAATTTTACGGCTAAGCACAGTTGTAGCATCAAGGTGCGAAAAAGTTGTTGCCGGGGCAGGGTCAGTAAGGTCATCTGCAGGTACATAAACAGCTTGAACCGATGTAATAGACCCTGTTCGTGTAGAGGTAATTCTTTCTTGCATTAGGCCCATCTCTGTTGCCAGTGTGGGTTGGTAACCTACTGCCGAAGGCATCCTTCCTAGCAAGGCCGAAACTTCACTTCCTGCTTGAGTAAACCTAAATATATTATCAATAAAGAAAAGTATATCATTCCCTTTATCGCCTTCGCTTATATCACGAAAGGCTTCAGCAACTGTTAATCCAGAAAGAGCTACAGTGGCACGTGCTCCAGGGGGTTCATTCATTTGTCCAAAAACTAGGGTTGCCTGCGATTTTTCTAATTCTTCGTAATCAACCAATGAAAGATCCCATCCCCCTTTCTCCATATTATCCTTAAACACTTTTCCATACCTGATGACATCTGACTCTATCATTTCGCGAAGCAACTCATTTCCCTCTCTGGTTCGTTCCCCGACACCTGCAAAAACCGACATTCCTTCATAATTCTTTGCTATATTGTTGATTAACTCCATGATGATAACAGTTTTACCCACTCCGGCACCCCCAAATAGTCCGATTTTACCACCCTTAGAGTAGGGTTCAAGTAGATCTATAACCTTAATGCCAGTGTAAAAAACTTCGGTATCAGTGCTTAAGTCTTCATAAAGAGGTGGTTTGTTGTGAATTTGGTATGTATTATCACTGCCCAGAGCTTTAAGTCCATCAATAGGTTCACCTATAACGTTCATTAATCGTCCCTTGATCTGTTTTCCTATTGGCATTGTGATTGATTTGCCTGTTGCTTCAACCTTCATGCCCCTATGCAATCCATCGGTAGAATCCATTGCAATGGTTCTTACAGTGCTTTCGCCAATATGTTGCTGACACTCTACAACTAGTTTTGTTCCATCATCACGAATTATTACTAGCGCATCATGGATGTTGGGAAGGTTTTCTTCTGATCCAGAAAAAGTAACATCAACTACTGGTCCAATAACCTGAATGATTTCACCGAATACATTTCCCATGGTGATATATTTTTCTAATTGTTAGTATTTACAAAAATAAACTACTTAAAATAAAATTGACCATGTTTTGGAATTTTTTTAAATGATATATGTTACTCTTCAAAAACCTAGAAGGGGTTATCAATACTCCCCTTGTTTTGTTCTGAAATAAACAAATATATCTTCTATCGCTGAAAATAACGTCCTATATAGCCATTCAATTCTGGTTCAAACTTTTCTCGAATCTCTTGTTGTCCATATCTCTCGGCAGTTGATACCAACTCCTGAAGGATTTGAAGATTAAGTTCCTTGTCATAGGAAACAATGTCAGAAAACCTTCGCTCTAAGCTAAAATAATAGTCAAGATTTTCTATGGTGCTGAATGCATAACGATTAAGCAATTCGTTTGCTTTTTCAGTTTCATTGGCTTTATAATATGTCTCGATCAACCCTATCATAAAAAAATCGAAGGGAAATTTCTCGTGTGGCATAAGATCAACAATCCTATCAACAACCATTACTGCCGAATCTCTTTTCCCCATATCAAGAAGTTCGTTGGCAAGCCTGCTGAAATTATTTCTAAGTCTAAGCACCATGGCCGTTCTTTGTATGTTGTGATCTATAAAAACATCCGCTTCATTCATCCTTCCCCACCTGAATTTCTCCATGTAATTATCAAAAAGCTTATCGATATTAAACCTTGATACTGAAAGAAAATCCTTCGGCTTTGTTTTAATTGGAACCAAACGGTAGGCAAAACCCTCGAGTTGAAGATAGTCAGATAATCCCACATCCGAATCTCCTCCGGTAGAAACGAAATATATTGGTCTTTCCCAATTGTTGTTGGCAATTATCTCCAACATCATCATTTCGGGTTTCTGAATATAATCCTTATTTATAGTCCACTCCATTAAATCTTCAATAAGGTGGGCATCTTCTGGCTTTACTGTGCCATTACTAATCACCTTTTCTTTATCAACGGTTAACTTTACTTGCCTTGTGGGTAAATAATCTATGAAATCGCCACTTGGAGTTCGATGACGTGTTTCGGCTCGATCGCTTCCAATAAAATCCATGATTTGCTTTAATTCGACGGGTTTATTAATCCTATCCATTATGTATACAATGTCTCTAGTTCCTTGAACAAACTTGTCAAAAGTCATTGTTATTGGTAATGGTGCAGATTCGTATGCTTGCCATTTCATCTGCTCACAGTACCAATCTGTTCCCAATAAACTAAGATTAACTACTCTCACATCGGTTCTTATACCCTCAACTTCCTGTGCATACCACAAAGGAAATGTGTCGTTATCACCATTGGTGAAAATTATGGCATTGGGTTCGCAAGTGTTCAGGTAGTTGTATGCAAAATCGCGAGCAACATACCGGCCTGAACGATCATGATCATCCCAATTTTCAGATGCCAAAATAGCAGGAACAGAAAATGAAAGAAGAATAGCCAGAATAGATGCAGTAATTTCTTTGGAGTATTTACTAAAAGTTTCATATAGACCCAAAACACCAATCCCAATCCATATAGAAAAGGCATAAAATGATCCGACATAAGAGTAATCTCGCTCACGGGGTTGGAGCGGGTATTGGTTAAGATAAACAACTATGGCCATTCCTGTTAGCACAAACAGCAAGGTTACAACCCAAAAGTTTTTCTGATCTCGAAAAAACTGAAATGCCAGTCCAATCAATCCGAGCAGCAAGGGTAAAAGATAGTAGGTATTTCGTGCTGGGTGGTTTATCATTTCTGTTGTTAGTTTTTCCTGATTCCCGAGCCTCATTGTATCAAAACCCTTAATTCCCGTTAACCAATTGCCGCTCATTAAGTCGCCATGACCTTGAACATCATTCTGTCTTCCCACAAAATTCCACATAAAGTACCGCCAATACATATGGCCAATCTGATAACTAAAAAAGAACCTAAGATTTTCGCTAAAAGTTGGAACATACCTAATTTCTTGTTCGCCCATTCCTGTTGACACTCTAACTGGCTGTCCTTTAATGTTTCCCCATTTCTTGTACTGTTCAACATGATCTTCTCTCCAACTCCACATCCTGGGAAAAATGGTTTGAAACCTTTCATCAAATTCGTATTTAGTTTTTAAATATGATTCTTCATATTTCCCATTCTTTTTAATGTACGTATTTAAATCTTTACTACCTACAACTGGTGCGTTGTAGTGCTGCCCTTTAACTAACGGTCTGTCGCCATACTGTTCGCGGTTTAAATAGCTTAGAAGAGCAAATACAGTTGATGGATTGTTCTGATTCATGGGTGTATTTGCCTGTGCTCTAATAACTAAAAGGGCATAGGAAAAGTATCCTATCATAATTACAGCCGTACCAAGGATAATGGTATGGGCAAGGACCTTCTTATTTCTTATGGTATACCATAAGCTGTATGCAACAATAGCAATTAAAAGAAATATGAATACAATTACCCCAGCATTATAGGGTAACCTCATTCCATTTACGAACAATAGCTCAAACTTTGACGCAAGAGTAACAATACCCGGAATAACCACATACATTATTGTTCCTAACAATGCAACAGCTACCCCAAGGGCTACAATTATACCCCATCTACTTACTTCATGCTTTCGAAAGTAGTATACAAAAACTATGGCTGGAATTGTCAACAAGTTCAATAGATGTACACCTATTGAAAGGCCCATGATATAAGCAATTAGGATTAACCATCGGTTGGCATTGGGTTGATCTGCCACATCTTCCCACTTTAAAATTGCCCAAAAAACCAAGGCTGTAAACATTGATGAAGTGGCATAAGCTTCTGCCTCAACGGCAACAAACCAAAAACTATCCGTAAAAGTGTAGGCTAAGGCACCAATGGCTCCACTGCCCAATATTGCCACTATTTGTCCCAAGGATGGCTCTTTTCCGTTCTTCAGTAAAAGTCTCCGCGATAGGTGAGTAATTGTCCAAAACAAAAAAAGTATAGTAAACGCAGCGGCCAAGGCAGACATGGAGTTAACCATAACAGAAACTAATTGAAGGTTTCCTCCTGCGAAAGTGGTAAAGAAGTTCCCCATCAGCATAAAGAAAGGGGCTCCTGGTGGGTGTGGTACTTCAAGCTTGTATGCAGCAACTATTCGTTCGCTGCAATCCCAAAAACTTGCCGACGATTCGATTGTTAAAAGGTAAACTGTGGCTGCTATGGTAAATATTAACCAGCCAACTAAGTTGTTATACTTCGAGAATCTTTCCATAATGTAAGGTTAATTGTCAAAATAATATGTCTTCTTTTTTGATCGTGCTAAATTAGGGTTTTTTGTTCTATGAGCGTTTACTTGTGAATTATTTTAACTCATTGAAATTACTTTTAGGTTCTTTCTGTGATTTAACATGAAGAGGTTGGAGATATCTTAAAACCTATAAATAAGATTTATCAGTATCTTTGAGAAAATTTTCAAGCATGTTTTCACAA
>CAZDXY010000025.1:28085-35176 GCA_964509385.1 uncultured Rikenellaceae bacterium | reverse complement strand
TTCAAAGGCTTCAACAATCACAATACGAAAAAGTTCGGTTTTGTTGCCCCAGCATAGTATTGTTTCCATTGCCTCGGTGGCAAATCCCATACGCCTATAGGGAGGTTCAATGCTAAAGAAAACTTCAACTTCTCCATTACTGTTTGACTTACCATTAAAGGTGAACATACCGATTATGTTCTTTGATTCTCGATCAACAATTATCCATAATGTGTAAAAGAGGTAATCGGTTCCTTTCCTTTGCCAAATTGTTGGATCTTTTTCAATCATTTCGAGAATTTCTTCCCGGTACGCGTCAGTAAGTTCAACTTTAGATACATTTAATTTCGAATGCATTTCGAAATCGCTTCGCGATTTGACAAAAACCTTTAACTCGTTTGGAGTCAAAGGCATAATGTCTATTCTCTGACTTTTGAGTTTCATGGTTACTAGGTTTTAGGTTTATCAAACGTCAAGGTATCGTCTGGGAAAATCATCATCTTCAGTTATTATTGATGCTAATTCAGAAATATTTAAACCTGAAAAATTGCCTGATGACATAAGCAATAGGTTGGTATTATCCCAAAAATGCCCTAAAAGATGATTGTATAACAACTTTGGATCGGTAAAAACAGCAACTTTGGGATTCCCAAATTTTTGTTTCACGAAACCAGGCTCAATGGGTGGCAGTTTTTTATGTTCAAGGGTTACCGGATTATAAAATACAATCGGGAAATCAGCTTTGTTGAGAGTCCCCTTGTATTCTCCAATAAACTTTGGGTTTAGGCTGCTGAAAGTATGCAGTTCAAGACATGCCACCAACTTACGATAAGGAAAAGACTCTTTAAGTGCCTTTACGGTTGCCAAAACCTTTGAAGGTGCATGGGCAAAGTCAATGAATACATCAGTGGTATGACCCTTGTCAATCCTTTGTAAGCGTTTGGCTGCACCCCTAAAAGACGAAATGGACTTGTAGAAATTGGTATCGTTTATACCTAAAAGGTTACAGACCTTTTTTGCAGCTGAGATATTCTGCATATTATGGTTCCCGAACACCTTGAGCTCAATTTCTTCCCCATTGTTTATTAGGTAAGCCTTCTCCAAATCAACCCTAAAAGGATGGGTTGTATATGATATTTTTTGAATGTTTGAGTTAACGTTAGTGCATATTTTTTCAACCTCAGGATCTTCGGTACAGTAGACAAGATGCCCTTTTGACTCAATGGTTTTAATAAATATCTCGAATTGCTGCCGATAGGTTTCAAAGGTTGGAAAAACATTGATGTGATCCCATGCAATGCCCGAAATTACTGCAATATGGGGCTTATAGAGATGAAATTTAGGCCTAGGGTCGATTGGAGATGTGAGGTACTCATCACCCTCGAATACTGCTATTTTGGTATTCTCGGACAAACCCACCATGTTGTCAAAACCTTCAATCTGGGCACCTACCATGTAATCAAACTCAATGCCCAGCAGCTTTAGCACATGCATCACCATTGAGGTGATTGTGGTTTTTCCGTGGCTACCGCCAATAACAACACGGGTTTTATCCTTGGTTTGCTCGTAAAGGTATTCGGGGTACGAAAAAATCTTTAAACCAAGTTCTTTGGCACGTAAAAGTTCTGGATTATCGGCACGCGCATGCATTCCAAGCACAACAGCATCCAGTTGATTGGTGATTTTATCTGAAAACCAGCCAACCTGCTCAGGAAGTAAGCCATGCTTTTCCAACCTACTCCGCGATGGTTCAAAGATTTCATCATCGGACCCAGTTATTGAATAACCCTTTTGTTTAAGGGCTATGGCAAGGTTGTGCATGGCACTTCCACCAATGGCTATGAAATGGATTCTCATATACTCTATTTAATGCAAATTTAAAGCGAACTTTTAATGTGTTGATGTAAAAAGGATAAAAAAAGCTAAAAAGATGTAACTTTGCAGCAGTAACTGAAAGGGATAACAATGAAGAATACCGATAGATGCTCGTTTTGCGGTCGCCCAAGGCGAGAGGTTAACCTGCTTGTGGCTGGTGTCGATGCTTATATCTGCGATCTTTGTGCAGAGCAGGCTAATCTTATTGTACGTGAAGAGTTGAAGAAGAAGGGAGAATTCAAGCTTAGCAAAAGTAAATTACTAAAGCCAACAGATATAAAGGCTTTTCTGGATCAATATGTTATTGGTCAGGATGAAGCCAAGAAATTTCTCTCAGTTGCCGTTTATAACCATTATAAACGTCTGCTTCAACCCCAAAGTGGAGATGATGTGGAGATTGAGAAATCGAACATACTTCTGGTAGGCGAAACGGGTACTGGTAAAACATTATTAGCTAGAACAATTGCCAAAATGCTGCACGTTCCCTTCACAATAGTGGATGCAACGGTACTAACCGAAGCAGGTTACGTGGGCGAGGATGTGGAAACCATTCTCACGCGCCTACTTCAGGTTGCTGACTACAATGTTGAAGCGGCTGAGAAGGGCATCGTTTTTATCGACGAGATCGACAAGATCGCCCGTAAGGGCGACAATCCCTCCATTACTCGCGATGTATCGGGGGAGGGGGTTCAGCAGGCCATGCTCAAACTTCTTGAGGGCTCAAAGGTGAATGTACCACCTCAGGGGGGCAGAAAACATCCTGAGCAAAAGTTGATAGAGGTAGATACCACCAATATCCTTTTTATCTGTGGTGGAGCATTTGAAGGCATTCAAAAGAAAATTGCCCAAAGACTAAACACACAGGTTGTGGGTTATGGAGCAAGTAAGCATAGAGAGCAGATTGACAAGGATAACCTGCTGCAATACATTGCTCCTCAGGATCTGAGAGCTTATGGTTTGATTCCCGAAATTATTGGCAGACTTCCGGTTATTACCTACCTCGATCCGTTGGATAGAGCAGCTCTCCGCAGTATACTCACCGATCCCAAGAATGCCATTATGAAGCAGTACAAAAAACTTTTCGATTACGATGGAATAGCCCTTGAGATAGAGCCTGAAGTGCTGGAGTATATCGTGGATAAAGCCATTGAGTTTAAGCTTGGAGCCAGGGGTCTACGCTCCATCTGCGAGGTAATAATGATCGATGCCATGTTCGATCTCCCCTCGGAAACCGCTAAAGAGCTGACTATAACCCTCGACTACGCCAAGAAAAAGTTGGAGAAAGCCAATATCAAAAGGCTTAAGGCGGCTTAGGAGATTCGTTCGTAATTGACAAAAGTATACTCAAGCCCATCGGTCTCGGTGGGCTTTCCGTTTTCTCTATGCACTTCGTGCCATTGTTTAAAATCTATCTCAGGGAAAAATGTATCACCCTCAAAATATTTATGTACAAGGGTTAGATATAGCTTATTTGCCACTGGCAAAGCCTGACGGTAAAGCTCGCCACCCCCAATAATAAATATCTCCTCATCTTTTCCACATACAGAAATGGCCTCATCGAACGACGAAACAACGATACAACCTTCAATGATAAACTCTTTTTTCCTGCTTATCACAATATTCGTGCGTTTTGGCAGTGGCTTTCCTATACTTTCAAAAGTTTTACGTCCCATCACAACGCAATGACCTGTTGTCAACGCTTTAAAACGCTTTAAATCTTCAGAGATATGCCATATTAGCTGGTTATTTGCTCCAATCACGTTGTTTTTAGCTATGGCTACAATTATTGAAATGATCATGAGAATATTTTTTTAGCTATACAGCTATTGCTCCTTTGATATGAGGATGGGGATCGTACCCAACAAGTTTAAAATCATCGAATTTAAAGTCGAAGATTGATTTCACTTCGGGATTGATTTCCATTTTGGGTAGCTGACGGGGTTCGCGTGTAAGCTGCAGTTTTACTTGCTCAATATGATTTAGGTAGATATGGGCATCTCCAAAAGTGTGAACGAACTCACCGGGTTTAAATCCCGTTGCCTGCGCCATCATCATGGTTATCAATGCGTAGGAGGCAATGTTGAAGGGTACTCCCAGAAAAATATCGGCGCTGCGCTGGTAAAGTTGACATGATAACCTCCCGTTGGCAACGTAGAATTGGAACAGTGCATGGCATGGAGGAAGCGCCATTCTTTCTATATCACCCACATTCCATGCGCAAACCATGTGGCGCCGCGAATCAGGATTATTGGTGAGCGAATTCACAACCTGAGCGATCTGGTCAATATGCTTTCCATTTGCTGCGGGCCAGCTACGCCACTGATAGCCGTAAATCGGACCGAGATTACCCTGCTCATCGGCCCATTCGTCCCAAATACTTACTCCATTATCGTTTAGATATTTAATATTAGTTTCTCCTTTTAAAAACCAAAGCAACTCATAAATGATGGATCTGAGGTGTAACTTCTTTGTGGTGAGCAATGGAAATCCCTCCTCTAGGTTAAACCGCATCTGATATCCAAAAACGCTAATGGTTCCAGTTCCTGTACGGTCGCTTTTCTCAACTCCATCTGAAAGAGTATGGCTAAGAAGATCAAGATATTGCTGCATTTATTTGTGTAATTTAGTTTTCTACAATAATATTCAACAAAGGTAGCGATTTTTACTTGTGATAAGGATTGAAAATACAATACTAAGTTTTTTGATCATTTAACAACAGCTCTTTTGTGCTATCTTTGTATCATATCAGTGGTCAAATTACCCTTATGAACAAAACGCATCTATTTGGATTAACTCTTCCTCAGCTCACTGATATGGTGTTAAACGAAGGCTTGCCAAAATATACTGCCACACAAATAGCACAGTGGCTGTACCAGAAAGATATTTACTCGATAGAGCAAATGACTAACCTTTCGCTTAAAGCGAGGGAGCAACTTTCGGAAAAGTACACCTTTGGAACCACAAAACCTGTAAAAATATCGGAATCGAGCGATGGAACAAAGAAGTACTTATTTCCCACTACTTCGAATAAATTTATAGAAACGGCATACATTCCTGAAGAGGACAGGGCAACGCTATGCGTATCGAGTCAGGTGGGGTGTAAAATGGGCTGTGAGTTTTGCATGACCGGCAAGCAAGGCTATCAGGGAAATCTATCCGCAGGAGAAATTGTGAACCAGCTTCGTAGTATTCCCGAAAGGGAAAGGATAACCAACATTGTTTACATGGGTATGGGTGAACCCATGGATAATCTGGATAACGTGCTTAACTCTTTGGAAATACTCACTCAACCTTGGGGAATGGCCATGAGCCCGAGGCGAATAAACGTATCGACCATAGGCATAATTGCTGCCATGAAGAAGTTCCTAGAGATCAGCCAATGCCATCTTGCCATTAGCCTTCATACTCCTTTCGATGATGAGCGCAATGCGCTGATGCCCATTCAGAAAACAAACCCAATAAGAAGGGTAGTTGAGGAGATTCGTAGGTTCGATTTTTCGGGTCAACGTCGAGTATCCTTTGAGTATATTATGTTTGACGGGCTGAATGATACACCCAAACACGTTTCGGAGATGGTTAGGTTACTTTCTGGTTTACCATGCAGGATTAACCTTATCCGCTTTCATCCCATTCCCAATTGCCATTTAAAAGGTTCGCCCGATGGGCGAATTTTCGAATTCCGCGATTCGTTAACCAGTAAGGGTATATTCACAACCATCAGGGCTTCTCGGGGACAGGATATTCAGGCAGCATGCGGACTTTTATCGACCAAAGAGTTAGGGAAAAAATAGCATTCATCGTATTGGCATGGGTTTTGGAATATTAATTCATGTCAAAAAAATTGCTACCTTAGCCATTACAACTAAATCAAAATTATTAAACTTATTAATCATGAAAAAAATAACCCTTATTATGATAGCTACCATCTTGTTCTCTGCTATTAAAGCGCAGGAAGATTATAATGTATCACAAGCATCTGGAAAATTTGCACTTGACATATATAAGCATTTTGCTCAGGAAAATAGTGATAACATCTTTTTCTCTCCGTTTAGTTTATACATAGCTATGGGAATGACTTATGCCGGTGCAGAGGCAGAAACCAAGTCGGAAATTGCACAAGTTTTTAATTTCCCTTTGGATGATAAAAACCTTCACAGACACTTGGGTAACCTTCAAAAAGACATTCAGAGTAAAAAATCAAAGGGTATTGAAATTGCAATTGCAAATCAACTTTGGGCAGATAAACTCTACAAGTTCAATTGCTCATATATTAAAGGAATAAAAAAAGCCTATAATGCTCCTGTTAAACGTATGGAATTCAGGATAAAACCCAATGATTGTAGACTAGAAATTAACCGTTGGGTAGAGCAGCAAACCAACGAAAGAATTAAGGATTTACTCCCGGATGGTTCAATATCCGATATGACTGCCTTAGTTCTTACCAATGCAATCTACTTTAAAGGGCAATGGGATGAAAAATTTGATCCTGAAAATAATATAAAAGATATTTTTTTCATGGAAGATGGGAACGAGACTGAATGTTTGATGATGACGGCTCAAAAAAAGTTTAATATATACCATAACCGGGAATTTAAGATGCTTGAGATGCCCTATAAGGGAAAGGAGTTCTCTATGCTCGTTATTCTCCCAGAAGAAAGAATCCCTCTTAAAAGTATTGAACAATCGCTTTCTCATGAAAATCTAAATCATTGCATAAGCCTTTTAATGGAATCGGATGTGAGAGTATCTCTGCCTAAGTTTAAGTTCAGTGCAGAATTTCAACTAAAACCAACATTGATAAAAATGGGCATGCCTACTCCATTTAGCAATGGAGCTGATTTTACCCGTATGTCGTCAAAGTCCGACCTCAAAATAGACGAGGTATTCCATAAGGCATTTGTTGAGGTATCGGAAGAGGGAACCGAGGCTGCTGCTGCCACAGCAGTGGTTATAGTTCGCAAATCAGTAACTATTCCGGTTGATTTTGTTGCTAACAGGCCATTCATGTTCATCATTCGTGAGAATGCTACAGGGAATATCCTGTTCATGGGGCGCGTAAACAATCCTAACTCTTAATCATTTTGTGAGTAAGCATATTGCAAATCTTATCCTGCAGGGCGAGCATCAGCAGTTGGATTTTAAGCATTCCATTTCCGATTCAAAAAAGATTGCCCGATCGCTAACAGCCTTTGCAAATACTGATGGGGGTACTCTTCTCATCGGGGTTAAGGATAATG
>CAZDXY010000025.1:1090-28030 GCA_964509385.1 uncultured Rikenellaceae bacterium | reverse complement strand
TCGTGATGACGATGAGAATATCTTGGCTTCCCCTTTGCAGGTTAAAGTATGGAATGCCATCCGATATAGAAAGCCCATTCGAGCTAAGCTTACCCCTAAGGATGATTTGCTTATAAAGCACCTAAAAGAGCACAAGCATATTACCATTGAGCAGTATAGTCGAATAGGGTTTCTTTCGTATCGTGAAGCCGAAGATACACTGGTTAACCTAACGGTACTGGGTGTGGTAAGCCTAAAAATCTATGCTGACGAAGAACGGTTTGAATACAAGAAACATAGCTAACGATTTGAGGTTCTTAATGCAGTTATAGCAACTCTAATTCAAATTTAATCAATCAGCAAAATGATCCTCAATACCTCGGTTTATCCTTAATTTCCTCATAATAATTCTCTATACTAACCGATTGTATTTTCTGGTTTATTTCCACTTATCTTCTGTACAGATGTTCATCAAACCCAGTATCGTTGCATGGGAAGTTTTGGCATTGAAAGCAAAAATCGACCCCTTTCTCGGCATAACATTCTCTTACCCTGCAAGCGTTGAAAAGTTTGCACGATTCGTTTCTACAACCCTTGCACTCTACCTTCGCAAAATAGTCCAATAGCTCCTTAAATTCATCGTATTTATTGAATACTGGCTCATCTAGAAGGGTTACAAAACGCTTAGCGTAATCATCGAAGTTACCCATAGCATTCTGCAGCTCCACGCTACTTCTTTTGATATCGCCATCGATAAATGCGAAGCATTTACCACAATGTAAGCCACAGGGGGCTATTCTTTTTTTGATTTCATCCATAATTGGGTTTGGCTAAATTTGAATATCATCATCAATACCAAAGATCATCTATGTTTTGATCTGCGAGTTTACCAGTAGCCCATTCATTTTGAGAGGAGATTACCTAGAAAACCACCAATTTCCATCATGTAGGCAATTCCGCAATGGACTATTATTCCACCAATAATCGATCTTGTCTCGTATGCAATAACCCCCAAAACCATTCCTCCAAAGAATGAGCTTATGGTTTCGCCAAGCGGTTTGCCAAAATGAATGAAGACATACATGGTAACCATGGGTATTATGGCCCCCTTCCCCATAAATCTTGCCAGGGTAAATATCACGAATCCCCTAAAGAAAAGCTCTACAGCAACGTAGTCCATCCCATACAGGATTTCGTAGATACCTACTCTTGCGACAAGTGTCGAATTGGACATATTCCCCTTAATAATATTTGCAAATGTTGGATATCTGTCAAGAAAATCTGATTGGGTGGATGCCAGTGCAATTAGAGGGAGCATAATAAGGAGCAGGATGAAATAGGGTTTTGTGTCCACGCCCTTCAACTTGAAACCAAAAAAAGATGCTTTCCCTTCACTGCCAGGTAATATCCAAAAAATGAAAACAGCCAAAAAAATTGTTGAGGCTCTAAAAAATTGGCTGGCGCATTTTGTCAGATAGCTAATGGGAATCCCTTTGTTCGTGCCAATGATCCAATCCCTGTACTGATAAAAGTATGCTCTGAAAGCGTATACACAGATAATGTAGAGAAGGATAAACCAAAACGAGGGGTTTTTTATTAGATCGTTTCGTTTATAAAAATTTATGTACGCCAGCACTGAGACAAGAATGGGAAGGGAATAGAAAACGATATTGGCATTAAAATGGATTAATGTCCCTTTGTATGGGCTCATAAAACCTGAAACTACAGAGTACCTATACTCCAACAAAATGCTAAGTGAAAGAAAGCCCATTATCACTAATAAGTATGGTATTTTTACCTCTTCAATCCAGTATGACTTGAAATAACCGTAAAGTTTTCGCATTTAAAAGGATTTTTGTAGTGATAAGAGATTATTCTTCAAATCAATTCTTCGTTGGATTGTTATAATACCTTCTCCAAAATTTAAAATGGGTTAATGAAGTGTAGGTGATAATCCTGTTAATCATCTTTATCCCGAGTAATTGATGCAATAATCTGTATGCTATGTAAACCATTACAAAGCTGATAATAATGGTGATAGCATCTTGTGCCAGGCCAAAGTACCCTGTAAAAATTTCATTGGGAAGTATATTGTAATGGATAATAAGATCTGTTACCAATCCCGAAAGTACTGAAAAGATTCCCCACCAAAGTAAGAAGGTAAAACCGTGTGCTGTTTCAATGGCTCTTTTGGGACAGCTATTCATGCACCTCATGCAGCTTTCGCAGCTGAATGTCCAGTATGGCCTTTTATTCTTCTCCACTATTGCTTTCACAGGGCACTGCTTTATACATAAACCGCAGCTATTGCAATTGTAGTTTGCAAAGAACGTTTTGGCGATGAAATACCTTCCTGCTAGATAGTATGCTATTGAAATGGGGATAAGGGCTATGTCGATGGGTAACCAAAGAAACCCATTCAAAATTGGCTTTCCCGAAAGTATCCGGTTCGAGAAACGGTCAAGGGTTTGTGTACAATGTTTCTTAATCGATTCAATTACCTTTTGCCTTACCCCAGGGTGAAGCGAAATCCAATTCGATGGCATATCGAGAGGACGAAAGCCAATGGGCTTGTAGCCCTTCAGAATCATTATAAGGGCCGGAAGCCAGAGAGCAATACCCCCAATACCGGGTAAATGAATTTTGTATAGCTTTAATCCTGCTCTGGTATTCAAAAAAAATGTGTTACTCTTCCCTCTCGGAAAGTTATGCAAAAACTTTAGGGCTATGGGTGGAGCATTGAATCCGTGGGTGGGGTAACAGAATCCAACAAGCGTATTATCTCCTATTTGCGAAAAGTCATGCTCCTTGCAGGCCATGTTATGAATAGATGCCTTTAATCCCCTTTTCTCGGCATTTTCCTTAATCTGCTGGGCAGCAAACTGGGCATTTCCAGTACCAGAGAAGTACCAAATGTCCAAATTATTAAATTTAGATTCTTGATAACTCATTGATATACATCAAATAGAGATATTGAAATAAAAAGAACTAAAAAACTTAATCCTATAAAGATATAAATGATTGAAAATATTGTCAGGACGTTAAATGATAAACTTATCAGAAGTGAAAATATTTCTAAATACAGCCAGAAATTTATTTGTTTTTTTTAGGCTGGAGTGTGGTTATTAGACAATAAACTCTTTTTTTGGTTTTTTATATATAAGTAGAAATACTATTGAAAATCAATGACATGTGGTTTTATGTCCTGTAAATCTTTTTGGAAACTTAAACATTTGTATTATTAATATATAGTCTATATTTTTGAGAAAACTAAACTAAAAAAAACCAAACTAAACTTAATACCGATGAATAAAGGAACAAACTTTTACATACAGGCAGGGCAAAGAGCTTTGGCTTGGCATAAAGCGCATATCGAAAACATGAAGCGGTGTAAGTTCGATACCATTGCCGTTCACGGCATCTATTCCATGCAGGAGGCGCTCGATTTCAATCAGGGCTCAATCATTGAGCCTATTTACATGTCAACTTCTCAGGCATATAGGGATTCCGATGAGATGGAAGCGGCTTTGGCTTACCAAATCCCAACCTGGTGCTACTCCCGAATTGCCAACCCAAGCATGTACTACTACGAAGGGGTGCTAGCACTCCTTGAGTCGTACAACTGTGGGATAAATGCATCGTGCATTGGAACTGCCTCGGGTATGGCTGCCATTCAGAGCGCTGTTGATCCATTTCTGGTAGTAGACCCAAAGAGGCCTAACGCTAAGATTAACTTTGTGGCAACATGTCAGGTTTACGGTGGTACTTTCCAGCAGTTTGCAGTACGTAAGGATCAGGAAAAAAACATTGAATGGCGAAAAGTTGTCAACTCCATGGATTTAGCCGAGTGGGAATCGAAAATCGATGAGAACACACGTTTCCTCTATGGTGAACTTCCCAGCAATCCCTCGCAGGCATTTTTCGACATCAAAAAAGTTGCTGCCATCGCGCATAAATACAATCTGCCACTAATAATTGATTCTACCGTTGCAACACCAGCATTACTTCGACCGCTGGAACATGGTGCCGATATCGTGGTTCAATCGGTAACAAAATCGCTCTCCACCAGTGGATTTGGGATAGCCGGAGCCATTATCGCGAAGAACAACTTAACCAGCAATATTGATAACCCTGCAATGAAAGCTGATTTTTGCGGATACCTAAAGCAGCTTCCCAACAGGGATAATGGACCAAACATATCGCCCATGAACGCTGTTCTGGCCTTGAATGATATCCGTACTTTACGAGCCCGCATGGATGCAATGAGCCGTTCAACCATGAAGGTAGCCCAGTTCCTCAATAAACATAAACACATTGAGCATGTAGATTACCTTGGGTTAGATAATCATCCCCTGCATAAAGTAGCCAGTGAGTACATGTTCCTTGTCGATTCTGAGCACGATGAGCAGTATGGAAAGGGGGTAAACCGATATGGGCACTTAATGTCGTTCAGGGTAAAGGGTTCTGCTCAGCAAACCCGCGATGTGTTCGATGCATTCCAGCGTATCTGGAGAGCTACAGATCTTGGACGAGTAAAGTCGGTTGCCACAATACCCGCCATCTCAACACACTCCCAGCAGGGCGAAGAGGGACGGAAAATAGCTGGCATACCTTCGAATCTTATACGCTTATGCGTGGGCATGGAACATCCCGATGATATAATTGCCGATATCGAAAGAGCTTTGGGTGTATTGGATGGAAAACCTGTTGCCAAATCATTCCCCGAGTACTCCGCTGGTGGAGCATCTTCGGCTTTGTTGAAATAATATTTAAACTAGTTTTATGTCGCAAAAAATAAGGTATTACTCTACCAACCTAAGGTCGCCAGAAGTAAGTTTCAGCGAGGCATTGCTCAAGGGTTTGGCTCCCGATGGAGGTTTGTATATGCCAACCATTATTCCCATAATCTCCAGGGAGGAAATATTTTCCTTAAAAAGCATGGACTATGCTGATATCGCTTTTAGCATTTCATCAAAATTTCTTGCTGACGATTTACCGTCTGTTGATTTGCAAAAGATAATTAAGGACGCTTACGATTACCCTGTTCCCCTTGAGCATGTATATGAGAAAAAGTACGTGATGCGACTTGATGGGGGACATACAGCCTCCTTTAAGGATTTTGCAGCAAGAATGATGGGTAGGCTAATTAACTACTATCTGGAGCGTCAAAACCGAAAGTTGCTGATTCTCACTGCCACATCGGGCGATACAGGAAGTGCCATTGCCAACGCCTTTTATGGTCTCGATAGTATAAAAGTAGTGGTTCTGTACCCTGAGGGCGAAGTAACCGCTCGGCAACGAAAGCAGATGACAACCCTGGGGAAGAATGTTCAGATACTATCGCTCAATGGCAAGTTCGACGATTGCCAAGCTCTTGTTAAGCAAGCTTTCAACGACAGTGAGTTGGAATACCTGAACCTTTCATCAGCCAATTCCATAAATATCGGAAGATTGATCCCGCAGATTAATTACTACTTCTATTCCTTTGCCAAACTTGCTGAAAATAAAGACGATAATGTGATTTTTTCCATCCCCTCCGGGAATTTTGGGGATATGATGGGATGTATGCTTGGCAAATCCATGGGGCTACCCACCAAAAAAATAATTATTGCCACCAACTCAAACGATGAGTTTCCCAAAATGATGGAAACTGGAGTTTACCAGAAAATCGAACCATCGATTAACTGCATCTCCAGCGCCATGAATGTTGGACATCCCAGTAACCTGGCAAGGCTTATTGCACTATACGGGGGAGCTATGGATGAGAAGGGAACCATACACAAAAAACCTGATTTTTACAGTATGGTATCTGATATTTATTCCTGCTCCATTAGCGATGAGCTAACGCGTAAAACCATAAAATCGGCGTGGGAAAAATATTATCTATTGCTTGAGCCACATGGTGCTGTGGGATGGGCTGCACTGGAAGGTTTTATCAATAACAACCCCGAACTGAACAATCCCGAGCAGCTATTTGTTTCCTTGGAAACAGCCCATCCAGCGAAGTTCCCCGAGGAGATTAACGGCATTTTGGGTATTGATCCCGAGTTACCAAATAGCCTTAAGGGACTTGAGGATAAGCAGGAATTCATTATTAAACTCAGGAAGGACTACTCAGAGTTTAAACAGTTTTTAAGGGATAATTACTAGAAGATGAAGTATATACTAATACTTGCCGATGGTGTAGCCGATTACCCCATTGAGCAATTCGGGGGAAAAACACCCCTAATGGCTGCCAACACACCCAATATCGATGCACTTTGTAAAAAAAGTAGATGTGGAAAGTTGATAACTGTCCCTTTGGATATGCCTCCGGGTAGTGAAATTGCAAACCTTTCGGTAATGGGGTACGATGTGAAAAAGGTTTTTGAGGGCAGGGGTGTGCTAGAAGCAGCAAGCATTGGAGTGGATATAGGTGAAGACGAAATGGCAATGAGGTGCAATATTATCTGCATTGAGAATGGTAAGATTAAAAACCACTCGGCGGGGCACATCTCTTCCGATGAAGCCAAAGTTTTGGTTGAGGAGTTGCAGAGCAAACTCAATTCAGATACGGTCAAATTTTACCCTGGGGTTAGTTATCGCCATCTGCTCGTGATTAAGGGAGGCAATAAAGCGATAAATTGTACTCCGCCCCACGATGTTCCGGGTACTCCTTTTTCCGATGTGATGGTAAAGGCAGTAAATGCCGAAGGCAAAGAAACGGCAGAGTTAATCAACAACCTTATACTGAAATCGCATGAAATACTCAAGGATCACCCAATTAATGCTGAAAGGATTAAAAAGGGTAAAGATCCTGCCAACTCAATTTGGCCCTGGTCGCCGGGATACAAACCTAAAATGAAATCCTTTAAGGAACTTTACGGAAAAACTGGCGCAGTAATATCGGCAGTTGATCTTCTGTATGGTATTGGTGCCCATGCGGGGCTTAAAGCCATTCACGTTGATGGTTCAACTGGATTATACAATACAAACTACGAAGGCAAGGCGAAGGCTGCTGTTGATGCGCTCAGGGATGTTGATTTTGTTTACCTGCATATCGAGGCAAGCGATGAAGCTGGGCACGAAGGCGATGCAGAGTTGAAGAGGAAAACCATTGAGTATTTAGATCAAAGGGTTGTGAAATACATTGTGGAGGAAACAGCGAAAATGGAAGAGGATGTTGCCATAGCCATTCTTCCCGATCACCCAACTCCATGTAAACTTCGCACCCATACCCACGATCCTGTTCCGTTTATGGTTTATCATCCAAAATATGAAACCGATAAGGTTACAGAGTGGAATGAAGATTCAGTAACAGAAGGAGGGTTTGGTGTTATGCAGGCATTAGATTTTATGAAAATGTTTTTGACATAGATTTGTCCTCAGAAAAAATCAAAAGCCCATCATTGAAGAGAAATGATGGGCTTTTTTACAAAATAGCTGTTATCCCAGAATTACCCCTACAAAAGTAGCAGATACCAGAGAGGCAAGCGTTCCTCCCAGCAGAGCTCTTAAGCCGTATCGCGATAATAGTACCCTTTGGGTTGGGGCTAAAGATCCTATCCCTCCAATCTGGATGCCAATTGAAGCAAAGTTTGCAAACCCGCATAGCATATACGTTGCCATGATAATGGATTTTTCCTGAGCAAAAGCACCTACTGACTTTAATTCTGCAAGGCTTACGTAGCCAATAAATTCTGTCATAATGATCTTCTCTCCAAGTAATCTTCCCAGGAGAGTAATATCTTCCTTACAAACGCCAATTAGCCACATTACAGGGGCAAAGGTGTAGCCAAGAATAAACTGTAAGGAAAGAGAATTGTACTGCCCATCTGTGGCTTGGGCTATTACCTGGTTAAGGTTAGTCCAGGAACCTATTTTCTGCACAATAAAATTAAACATGGCAATAAACGCAATGAATACCACAAGCATAGCAGCAACGTTTACTGCAAGTCTAAGCCCTTCTCCGGTTCCATTGGAAATGGCATCCAGTACATTGCTCCCAATCTTTTCTTTGGGTATCTCAACGTTGGTGTCAATTTTCTCGGTTTGAGGAACAAGTATTTTTGAGATGATCACAGCACCGGGTGCTGCCATGATTGATGCTGCCAGTAGATGTTTTGCGAAGATGAGCCTTTGAACCGGATCGTCGCCCCCCAAAAAGCTAATGTATGCTGCCAGCACACCGCCAGCAAGGGTTGCCATTCCTCCTGTCATTACAAGAAGTATTTCAGACTTGGTCATCTTCTCCAGGTAAGCCTTTATCATCAAGGGCGATTCTGTTTGTCCAAGGAAAATGTTACCTGCCACAGAGAGACTTTCAGCACCCGAAAGCTTCATGGCTTTGGTCATAAGCCATGCCAATGCCCAAACAACCTTTTGGATTACTCCAAGGTAAAACAACAAGCTGGTTAGTGCCGAAAAGAAGATTATTGTTGGTAGAACCTGAAATGCGAAGACGAAACCAAAGGTTTCGACATTCAAAAAGCCCGGAAAAAGGAACTCGGTACCTGCCTTTGAGAAGTCAAGTATTTTTACAAATATCTTCCCAATAAAATCGAAGAATATTTGTACTGGAGGAAATTGCAGAATGGCAATGGCTAACAATAGCTGAATACATAGGCCGGTAAGTACAACTTTCCACGAAATTGCTTTTCGATTGGTGCTAAAAAGAAAAGCAATACCAATTAGAACAATCATGCCCAGTAAGCCCCTAAGTAAACCTGTTAGACTGAATTTGAAGGTCTTTTTCTCCATAAGGAGCTGGTTAACGGGATTTTTTTCAGCCTCAAATTTCACCTCTTCGATGGCGGATTGATCGATTTGTGAGATAATTGTGGAATCGTTATTAGTTGAATCGACAGGAGTTTTGTCGGATGCAGTAACAACAACTCCCGTAAGAACCAGCCCAATGGCTAGTCCGTAAATCACTTTTTTAAACATATTGCAATGGATTTTATGTTCGTTTATTGATTTCGTCTCTGATTTTCGATGCCTTCTCGTAGTCTTCGTTCATTACTGCTTCTTCAAGCATAGTGTTCAGTTCTTCAATACTATACTGTTTGTATGCCCCCGATTCTGTGGTTTTGCTTTCTTTTTTTTCTGGTTTTTTTTCTGTTTGGACTTCCTCCTCTTCAATGTCAAGGACAATTCCAGCCTTCTCAAGAATTTCCTCGGAAGTATAGATTGGGCAACCAAATCTTAGGGCAAGGGCTATGGAGTCCGATGTTCGGGCATCAATATAAACTTCCTTTTTCCCATTGTCGCAATGCAATTTAGAGAAGAAAACACCCTCCTCCAGCTTGTATATCTGTACATCAAGCAATTCTACATCAAACGATTTGGCAAAATTAAGGAAAAGATCATGCGTAAGCGGACGAGGTGGAGTAAGCCCCTCAAGTTGTATGGCAATGGCCTGTGCTTCGAAGCCACCAATAATTATTGGGATTCTTCTCTTTCCGTTTTCCTCACTCAGCACAAGTGCATAAGCCCCTGATTGTGTCTGGCTGTACGATATCCCCAATACGTTTAACTTTACCTTGCTCATACGGACCCATGTTTTCTCGATAGAGAATTCCAGATTGACTACAAACCTAATGGAATTTGTGAAATAATGCAAGCATGGCATTATTTTGTTCTAAAAGATTTAGCAAATACTTGAAATGCAGTTAAATAAATAATTAATTTTTGAGTGATTGAATATGTGTGGGAAAATGTGAGTTTCAATGGTTAGATCATTGGGGGAAACAGTGAACTGTTAAAAAATGAAGCGATACATCAATGTTTAGAATAATTATTGAAAATACATAGAAGTTTTGCAAGTAGGTCGTAACAAAAAACGATATTCAATTATTAAACCTATTCAAGATTTTCAAATCCATGAATATTAACAACCTTTATTGGTTTACCATTTTTAACGCCTACCCCTATTACCTTTGCTTTCACAACCAGCTTCATATCAGACAACCGCCTTATTTCCTGATCAAAAATTACCCTTAAAAATCCTTCTCGCCTAATGTTTAGCCCAACCATAAACTCATCTCCGCTGGTAAGCGATAGTTTATAGTCAATCTCAATTCGGCTAACAATTAAATCAATCCCTTCGTCGTGAAGCTTGGCAAAATCGATGTTACGCCCTAGTAAGAACTGATGGCGGGCATGCTCAAGGTAGTTTAGGTATACAGCATTGTTCACAATGCCCTGAAGGTCGCATTCGTAGTCGCGTACTGACAGGTTGATGGTAAAGTGATAGTTCATGCTATTCATTCAAAAAAGCTATTTTTGGGCTAATACCTCAACCGTTTCATCGTTGCCGAAACGGCAAAGGGAAAATGTATTACCATTCCAAACACCGAAGGTGTTGTTCACTATCCAATCGCCCAACAGAACCAGATGAGACTGGTTGTTCAAAGCGTAAACAACAGGGGAGTGCCAATGTCCAAAAATGAAGTAATCCTTCGGTTTTTTCTGTAACTCAATTCTGGCAAATCTAGTGATCTGTTCCTCTTCGCCCCTGAATTTATGCGATATCTCCTTCGAGTAGCGGCTATTTATCGACCAAGTATTTCCCAACCACATGGTAAAGTTAGGGTGTAAACGGGAGTAAAACCATTGTAATAACTTATTGGTGAAAGCCCCCTTCATGAGTTTATACCCCAAATCGCCTGGGCCTAAGCCATCGCCATGCCCTATAAGGAATTTTTTTCCATCGTATTCCCTTTCTATGGGTTTTCGATGTATCGAAACACCTAATTCTTTGGGGAAATAGTCGAACATCCAAACATCATGGTTGCCAGTAAAAAAGTGGATAGGAATGCCCGAATCGGTAATCTCTGCAATCTTTCCAAGAAAACGGTTAAAGCCTTTGGGTATGACCCTGCGATACTCGTACCAATAATCAAAGATATCTCCAAGAAGAAAAATCTCAGAGGCATCTTCTTTTACCATATCAAGCCAACTGACAAAAAGTTTCTCTCGCTGCCTGCTTTCAATGAAGTTGGGCAGTCCCAGGTGTAGATCGGAGGCAAAGTAGATCTTTTTTTGTTCCATTTTAAACCTAGAGGATTTCTTTTAATTTGGCTATTAAATCCTTTCCGTAAAGATTTTTTCCTACAATATCAAACTCTTTGTTAATAAGATAGTTTGAAGGAATACCGGAAATGTTATAGCTGCCAACAATTAGTGAAGCATCAGGGTTTTCGGCACGAACACTAATCCATGGTAAATCTGCCAATTTAATGGCGGTAAGCCATTTTTCTTTTTCTGGATCAAGTGATACTTGGTATATTTCAAGACCCTTACCCTTGAACTGAGAGTAAATCTCCAAAAGTTCACGATTTTCTAAAAGACTTACCTGATTGACCGATGCCCAAAAATCCAAAAGAATAACTTTCCCTCGTAAAGTTGATAACCGAATGGTATCGCCCTTGGAATTGGGAAGAGAAATCTCAGGAAGAGATGATTCAGCTTGATTGATGAATTCAATTAATTTATGCGAAGCAAGAATTTTCTCCTGATTGGCTATATCCCTAAGCACACCTTTGGTGTATTCCGATTCTGGATACATAGCTTTGAGTGATGATCCAACCACCTTGAAAAGTTGAATATCCTCTGCTCTGTCGAAGATGAATTTTTCTTCGCCATATTGTTGGTACAGTGCCATAACACTTGCACGGGACATGGGGTTTTCCCATATAAACTGTGAATTGAATGCTCTCTGGTCCTCAATGGCTGCAATATACTTTTCAGCAAGAAATTCCTTCTCAGGTAGATTTTTTGTGTTAATATAAAGGTTGTTTAGTGAGTCCAAAGTCTTTATTGTTCGGGAAAGCCGGTTGTTCAAGATTTGGGTTTTTAATGAGCCTTCCGAGCCAGATAGAGAATAATCTCCAAAGTTTAACATATCAACTTCTAAAAGTATTTTCTCTCCGGGTTCAATGAGTAACACAATTGTTCTTTTCCGTCCATTTGCAAACTCTAATTGGTAAAATGTAGGCTCATTTATTTCTTTTACCTTGAAGACAAGTTTTGTTTTATTTTCCTTTAGAGTCAAGTTCTCCAGCAATACAATTTTATCAAAATCTTGTCTGAAAAGTTTAACTTCCATGGAAGATTTATTGTTCTTTACATTTCCCTCAATTTGAGTTATCTCAGTCTGGTTGCATGATACAAAAAATAAAAGAGAGAAAAGAAAAAATGGTATAACAGATCTTATAACGTTTTGATATCCCATAAAATATATTTTTAATTTTTTCTAAAGTCACAAATTTATGAATTTGTTATGATTGGGAGGCAGTCTCTGTAATTATTAACAATTTTTACTTTACTGATTTCCCAAAAAAGTTATGGCAAAAGTTTTTCCAGAAGTTCGTTTAGTTCTTTTGGCGTTAGATTTTGGTTTACAATTATACCTTTACTATCGATTAGGTAATTGGCCGGAATGCTATTTATATGAAAGGAATCGATAATAGGCGATTCCCACTGTTTATAGTCAACAATATGAATCCAGTTTAATGAATCCCGTTTAACCGCAATGTCCAAATCATTATGATTATCATCGAGCGAAATTTGAACAATTCTAAATCCCTTTGTAGCAAATCTATTATACACCTTAAGCAATTTTTTATTGTTTGAAATACAATCGTTGCACCATGTAGCCCAAAAATCGATGAGGGTATATCGGTAGCGAGATTCGGCCAAATTAATAACATCTCCATTCATCATCGGAAGTTCGAAAGACGGAATGGATTCTCCAGTGGGGATCATATCCTCTCTTTTATCGTACAGAGCAAACTGATGGCTAATTCGCTTAACGTTAACATGCAGATTGTAAACAAGTGGATTTTCTGGATAAAGAGGGTAAAGTAACGAGTCCACAAGCTGAAATAGCTTAAAATCATCGCGCTTATTTAAAACCGGTCTCTGCTTATCGTATTGCTGATATAATGCCAATATTGAGGCAAGGCTGTATCGATTTTCCTTTATAAAGTTGATGGTGTAGCGCTTGTGTTCTTCTACTGTTTGAACGTAAGCGCTATCTACAGCAGCTTTGATAGAATCGCAACGAGGGTGTTCCCGGTTATGCCTAAAATGTGCCGAAAGAGAGTCAATAGTTCTAATTGTTTGATTGAGCCTAAAGTTCAAATCCCTTACCAGAAATGATCCTCGGGATCCAGAAACATCATACTTTTGGGCAAAACTCTTTAATTTCCCATTTATGGAAACTGACTCTCCTGGTTCAACTAAAAGAATTATTGGTTCAACTTCTCCTTCAGCCTGAAGCAGAAAAAACGATGGGGTATTGATGTGACGAATAAATTCAAAATAACCAAGTTTGTCCGTTCGAGTTGAATCAACGGTTTCTATTTTATTTTCTGATGCCTCTCTTAGAAGGATAAGCCCATTGCTTAAACCTTCAATACTGCCTGCAATTTGAAATGTTTTGGGGCCACTACCGCAAGCTGTTAACCAAAGAATAAGGTAAAGGCATATATTTCTGACCAGAAGAGTTATTATACGGAAAGAAGAGTTTTTTTTTTGCATTTAATGATAATTCGTTATTGATTGAATTTGCAAATATGATATTTTATTGAATTTTCAAAATTAGCTAAAATATAAACGACAAACTATAGTGAATAATCACAAATAATTGTATATTGTGAGGGGAAATTACAAATGTTAACGAACAATTATCGATTTTACTAGTTTAGTAAAGTTTAATCAGGGGATTAAACATACATAACTGTTAGTAATTATCGAGTAAAACATCATTGTATTAGTTTCTCTATCAAATTATTTCTTTGATTATGTTGTTCTTTGTAACTACATTTGTCTTTCTGTAATAAACCTTTAAAAAATCATATATCAATTTGATTATGAATTACCTAGAGTTTGATAAAAGTGAGTTAGTTAACCTTGAATACTCGCTTAATCGCGAAATCTTGAGCACAAACCGTGCAGGTGGCTACTTCAGCACAACTATTATTCTTTGCAACACTCGTAAGTACCATGGTTTAATGGTGCTTCCTTTAGAGCAGTTCGATGGTGAGAACCATGTTCTATTATCATCAGTTGATGAAACAGTAATCCAACATCAAAAAGAGTTCAATTTGGGAATCCATCGTTTCCCAGGAATTTATGAACCCCGGGGGCATAAGTATATTATTGATTTTGAGTACGAACCAACCCCTAAGGTTACTTACCGTGTGGGTGGGGTGGTGCTAGAGAAGGAGTTACTTTTTGTGCACAACGAAGAGCAATTTATGATTCGTTATACGCTTAAAGATGCCCATAGCCCTACAAGGCTAAGGCTTAAACCCTTCTTAGCATTCAGAAATGCTCATCAACTTTCAAAGTCAAATCTTTATGCCGACAAACGCTATAAGGAGATTCAGAATGGTGTAAAGTATAAACTTTATGCAGGGTTTCCATACCTTCATTTGCAGCTCAACAAAGTCAATGAGTTTGTTCCAACTCCCGACTGGTACTATAATTTTGAATATATGAAGGAGTTAACCCGTGGGTATGATGCCCATGAAGATCTTTTTGTTCCAGGTTTTTTCGAGATTCCCATTAAAAAAGGCGAAAGCGTTATTTTTTCAGCGTCTACCTCTGAACAGATAACATCATCATTAACCCGGAAGTTTAACGCAGAGATTCTTCGCAGACCCAAAAAGGATAGCTTCGAAAATTGTCTTCGTAATTCTGCACATCAGTTTATCATTAAAAAAGGTAAAAAAACTGAAGTAATTGCAGGTTATCCTTGGTTTGGTCGCTGGGGGCGAGATACTTTTATTGCCCTCCCGGGATTAACCCTAACCATTGACGAACCCAAGTTATGTAAAGAAGTTTTGGACACCATGTCTTCCGAACTTAAGAATGGGCTCTTCCCCAACATGGGTAATTCCAAATCATCGGCATTCAACTCTGTTGATGCCCCGCTTTGGTACTTTTGGTCTATACAAATGTATGCTAACCATATCAATGACAAGAAAGATATTTGGAAATCCTATGGTAAAAAGATGAAGTCAATCCTCACTGCCTATAGGGAAGGGCTACCATACAATATCAAGATGCACGAAAACGGACTTATTTGGGCTGGAGAAAAAGGTGTGGCATTAACATGGATGGATGCAGTGGTTCATGGCAAACCCGTTACTCCACGGATTGGATATGCTGTGGAAATTAATGCTCTTTGGTATAATGCCATTATGTTCACCCTTGAATTGGCCAAGGAGAATAAAGACAATAAATTTGCTAAGGAATGGGAACCAATTGCTCAAAAAGTTAGCCAATCATTTAAAGAATTATTTTGGTACGATACAAAAGAATACTTAGCTGATTTCGTTGATGAGGAAGGCCAAAACATTTTTGTGAGACCTAACCAGATATTTGCCGCTTCGTTACCCTATAGTCCAATAACCGATGATATGAAGCGTGGTGTAATTGAAGTGGTTGAGAGGGAATTGTTTACTCTCAAAGGATTAAGAACACTGGCTCCTAAGAATCCAAGTTATCATAGTAGATACGAGGGTGATCAGGCTACCCGGGATTCCGCTTACCATCAGGGAACTGCATGGCCTTGGCTTTTAGGTCATTTCATTGAGGCTCAGTACAAAATTAATGGAAAAGCCGCAAATTCGTTAGCAAAAAAGATACTCGATTCATTCGAAGAGGACATGAATAAACATGGAATCTGCTCAATTTCTGAGATTTACGATGGTGATCCACCTCAACGCCCAAGGGGTACAATATCACAGGCATGGAGCGTTGGAGAGATTTTACGTATCAAACGATTATATGAATTGAACACATAATACCTTTAATAAAGGCATGAGAGTTTTAATGTTTGGGTGGGAATTTCCCCCACATATTTCGGGAGGTCTAGGTACTGCTTGTTTTGGACTTACCCGAGGGCTTGCAAAACATGGCGTGCAAATGCTTTTTGTGGTGCCAAAAGCTTTTGGCGATGAAGATCAGTCAGCCGTTCGCCTTGTCCCTGCCGAGGATATTGATATTAGCCATACTTCAATTGAGTTGGAAGAATTTTGGAAGAAGATAAGCTACATGGAGATTGGGTCAAACCTTATACCTTACGTTGGACCCGAAGAGTTTGAAAAGATGCTATCTGAAACAGAGTTGGACTCAGTGAACAAGAATGAGTCAACCATCTCCCATAAATTTCGTTTTTCAGGTAAGTATGGCAAGGATTTAATGAAAGAGGTTTCTCGATATGCCATTATTGCAGCAAGTATTGCTGCCAAAGAGCAATTCGATATCATTCATGCTCACGATTGGCTTACTTACCTTGCCGGTATATCAGCAAAACTTGTTTCAGGAAAACCTCTTGTTGTACACATGCATGCTACTGAGTTTGACAGAAGCGGTGAAAATGTAAATCAAGCCGTGTACGACATTGAAAGACAAGGACTTCATATGGCTGACAAGGTTATTGCCGTAAGCCATTTAACCCGTAATACGGTGATTAACCGTTACGGAGTGCCCGAGGAGAAGGTGGTTACCGTGCACAATGCTGTTGATTTTTCTAGCATTGATGAATATGCAAACTCAAAACGATGGGTGCCTGAAAAAGTGGTTACCTTCCTCGGACGCATTACCTTCCAGAAAGGGCCCGACTACTTTGTGGAAGCAGCCAATAAGGTTATCAAAAAGTACCCCAATGTTAGGTTTGTAATGGCTGGTAGTGGTGATATGCTAAACCGCATGATACGTCGTGCAGCTGAGTTGGGTATAACTAACAAGTTCCATTTTACAGGATTCCTAAAGGGACCAGATGTAAATAGGATGTTTGCCATAAGCGATGTTTACGTTATGCCCTCAGTATCGGAACCTTTTGGAATAAGTCCTCTGGAGGCAATGCGAAGCAATGTCCCTGTGATCATATCAAAACAATCTGGGGTTGCCGAAGTACTGCGCCACGCTCTAAAAGTCGATTTTTGGGATATCGATGCCATGGCCGATTGCATTTACGGTTTGCTTAACTACGAAGCATTATCAACCTACTTTAAGCGATATGGTCAGGAGGAAGTGAACAACCTTAAATGGGAAAATGCTGCCTTTGAGGTAAAGGAGGTATATAAGTCAATTCTTAGTTGGGGTTAATAATCTTTGTCAACCCGATATATAGCAAATGAATAAAAAAAATAACTCAATATCTAAATATTTTTAGAATGAAAACAATCTGCTTCTACTTTCAGGTTCATCAGCCATTCAGGCTTCGTCGCTATCGGTTTTTTGATATTGGGCACTATCATAACTACTTTGATGAGTATGCTAACCGATCCATAATGCGCAAAGTGGCAGAAAAGTGCTACCTGCCCACCAACAACCTGATGCTTTCGCTTATCAACGAATTTGGCAAACGTTTCAAGATATCCTATTCCATATCGGGTACAGCACTCGATCAATTTGAAATGTATGCACCAGATGTTCTTGACACATTCCGACGTTTGGCTGAAACGGGGTCCGTTGAATTTATTGCCGAAACATATTCCCACTCCCTATCAGCTTTGAAAAGCCGAGAGGAATTCGAAAAACAGGTAAATGCTCAAGCTAGTAAGATAGAAGAACTCTTTGGACGGAAACCCACTACATTCCGAAATACTGAGCTGATTTATTCCGACGAAATTGGTGCAATGGTAGCAGATATGGGATATAGGGCAATGCTTACAGAAGGAGCTAAGCATATCCTGGGATGGAAAAGTTCAAACTACCTTTACACTAATGCCATCAATCCAAAACTTAAACTTTTGCTCAAAAACTTCCAAATGAGCGATGATATAGCATTTCGATTTTCAAACAGAGCTTGGGAAGAGTGGCCGCTGACGACTGAGAAGTATGTACATTGGCTAAATTCCATTAATGCTAACGATGAGATCATAAACCTGTTCATGGACTATGAAACCTTTGGTGAACACCAATGGGCAGAAACAGGAATTTTTGATTTTATGAAAGCTTTACCCGATAGAGTTTTCTCCGACACCGATTTTGAATTTTTGACACCTGCCGAAGCAGCCAAAAAGCATCAACCCATTGCCTCGATGCATGTTCCATATCCAATCAGCTGGGCTGATGAGGAAAGAGACCTTACTGCTTGGCTTGGAAATGAAATGCAAGACGATGCATTTAATAACCTATACAGCTTTGTAAACAAGATAAACAAAATTGATGATCCCGACATCCAACGCGATTGGCGTTATCTTCAAACCAGCGATCACTTTTACTATATGTGTACTAAGTGGTTTAGCGATGGAGATGTTCATAAGTATTTTAACCCTTACGATACCCCTTACGAAGCATTTATCAATTTTATGAATGCTTTCAGCGACTTTAAAATCAGGGTTGACTCTTATCAGGTTCCTCATCAGGAAGGTATTGATTCCGATATTGCCATTGAAAATCAAGATGTTGATTCTTTAATAGTGGAATACGAGGAAAAACTAAAAAGCCTTAAAGCGATAAAGGCGGGCAATACACCAGCAAAGAAAAAAACTACACCCAGAAAGGCTACTAAATCGAAAACTACTAAAGTTGACCCGCAAAAAGGAACAAAAACAACAGCAAAAAAAACAACAACAAGAAAGACAACACCGAAGAAGAAGTAGATACTGGTTAAAAACTTTACTTGAACCATCATACTACAATGAAAGAGAAATTATTAAAACCTGACTACCTGTTTGAGGTAAGTTGGGAGATATGCAATAAGGTTGGTGGCATCCATACAGTCATTTCAACCAAAGCTCTTACCCTTGTGGAGGAGTACAAGAATAATCTTATTCTTATTGGTCCCGATGTGTGGAGGGATACTGAGAGTAATCCTGAATTTATTGAGGATCCTCAATTACTCTCATCGTGGAAAAACAAAGCCACCGAGGAGGGTTTAAGGGTAAGGATTGGGAGATGGAACATTGAGGGGAAGCCAGTGGTGGTAATTGTTGATTTTACTCCCTTCTTCTCTAAAAAAGATGAAATTTTCAAAGAATTCTGGGAAGAATACAAACTTGACTCCATCTCGGGACAGTGGGATTATGTTGAACCTGCGCTTTTTGGATTTGCTGCGGGTAAGGTAATTGAAAGTTTTACCCGTTTTCAACTTACCCAAAGGCATAGAATTGTTGCCCAATTTCACGAGTGGATGACTGGTACGGGTTTACTTTATCTTAAAAAGAATATTCCTCAGGTTGGAACCATTTTTACAACCCATGCTACAGTTATGGGTCGCTGCATTGCAGGTAATAATATTCCCCTTTATGGCAAGCTTGAAAAGTATAATGCTGAACAAAAGGCAATTGAATTCAACGTAGTATCAAAGCAATCGCTTGAAAAGGTTTCAGCTGTTGAGGCCGATTGCTATACAACGGTTAGTGAAATAACAGCTAAGGAGTGCAAGCAATTTCATGGCAAAGAGGTGGATGTGGTTACACCCAATGGGTTTGAAAATAGTTTTGTACCCGAAGATGATGAATTTAAGCTTCGTCGTATTGAGGCAAAGGTTAAATTTTACGAAGTTGCCGAAGCCCTTTTAGCACATGATGTAGCCAAAGACGCCTTAGTGGTAGGCATTAGTGGTAGATACGAGTTTAAAAATAAAGGTATTGATGTTTTCATCGAATCTTTGGCAAAGCTTAATAATTGCCCTGACCTTAATCGAGAGGTATTGGCATTTATCCTAATTCCAGCTGGACATCATGGGCCACGAAGGGATGTGTTTAAAAACCTTCAGGAAAAGGACAACGAGAACGTTGTAGTTTTAAGTAATACCCATATAACACATTACCTCAACGATCCAGAAAACGACCCAATCCTCAATCGTTTTAAATCGGCTGGTCTTTATAATTCGTCTAGCGATAAAGTAAAGATATTCTTTGTGCCCTGTTATCTGAATGGTAACGATGGTATATTTAACATGCCTTACTGGGATTTACTTATTGGGATGGATATTTCAGTGTTTCCGTCCTACTACGAACCTTGGGGTTACACCCCATTGGAAAGTTTAGCTTTTCATGTTCCCACCATCACAACAACTTTGGCGGGTTTTGGGCTTTGGGTAAACACTTACTACAAAAAGGACCACCCAGGTATTAAAGTGATTGATAGAACCGACGATAACGATGAATATGTGATTAACGAAATATCATCTACTATTTGCAAATACTCTAACCTATCGCTTGAAAAACAAGGCGATTACCGAAAGAATGCCTTTGATGTTTCGCAGATTGCCTTATGGAAAAATTTGATTAGTTACTATAAAGAGGCATACGACATTGCACTCCAGAAAGTGGAGCAACGCACACAACAATTCATGGATTCCGATCGTGAAGAACAACTCCCTTCCGTTGAAAAGCAATATTTAATCAATAAACCCAATTGGGTTAGGCTCATAATCCAAAAGAATATCCCAGAAAAACTTACCGCCCTTGATGAACTTTCAAAGAATTTATGGTGGTGTTGGAATCCCGATGCCATGGAACTTTTTGAATCCATTGACCCCGAACTTTGGGTAGAGTGCGAGCAGAACCCAATTCTTTTCCTCGATAAAATCCCATACAATCGTTTTAAGGAGTTAGAAAAGGATGATAGTTTTATCGATAAACTCAACAAGGTTCACCAGCACTTTAGTGCATACTTAAAAAAGAAGTCGGGTAGGAAGGGTGCTAAAATTGCATACTTCAGTATGGAATACGGTCTTCATACAAGTCTAAAACTTTATTCTGGTGGACTTGGAGTTCTTGCGGGTGATTACTTGAAAGAAGCTTCCGATAGGAATGTTTCACTTTACGCAATAGGCCTTTTCTATCGTTACGGTTATTTTACACAGCAACTATCGTCTACCGGACAACAAATTGCTGCATATGATCAACAGAATTTTGCCCAAACACCCGCAAGACCAGTGAGGCATGCCAATGGAAAATGGAAAACCATCAGTATTGCCTTTCCTGGACGTATTGTTAATGCCAGAATTTGGAGAGTAGATGTTGGGAGGACAGAACTATACCTTCTTGATACCGATTATGAAGATAATGAACTTCAGGATAGAAACATAACCCATCACCTTTACGGTGGTGATTGGGAAAATCGGTTCAAGCAGGAGATGATTCTTGGGATTGGAGGTGTTCGTGCTTTGGAAGAAATTGGAATATATCCCGATGTATATCACCTTAACGAGGGGCACGCTGCATTTGCTGGATTGGAACGGTTGCGTAGATTTATTGTAGACAATAAGTTTTCTTTTGCTGAGACTTTGGAGATAGTTAGAGCCTCGAGCCTTTTCACTACTCATACTCCCGTTCCCGCAGGGCACGATTCATTCCTCGAGGATACCTTAAGAACTTACATGGCTCATTACCCCGAAAGGCTTGGTATTACTTGGGAAGAATTTATGGACCTTGGAAAGTTAAATCCTGGCGACGAAACCGAAAGATTTTCCATGAGCTACTTGGCAGCCAATCTCTCGCAAGAGGTTAATGGAGTGAGTTGGCTCCATGGTGATGTTAGCCGAAGGATGTTTGCCAACTTATGGCCAGGCTATTTCCCCAGCGAACTTCATGTTGGCTACGTTACCAACGGAGTTCACTATCCCACTTGGGCATGCCCTGAAATAAGATATCTCTTAGAACCCAATGCAAAGGATAAATCGTTTGAGAATAACCCTGTTTGGGAAAACATCTACAATATCCCCGACAGTAAACTCTGGGATGTTACTAATGTTCAAAGGAAAAAACTGATCGACTACATTCGAACTCGGTTAGTTAATCCTCAAATTGTTAAATATGAAAGCCCTAGACATGTAGTTGAGATTCAGGAAAAGCTCCGCGATAATGTTCTTACCATAGGTTTCGCCCGAAGGTTTGCTACCTACAAAAGAGCTCATCTTTTAATTCGCGACTTGGATAGATTAAATAACATTGTCAACAACGAGGACATGCCCGTACAGTTCATCTTTGCTGGAAAGGCACACCCCAACGATAAAGCGGGACAAGATTTAATCCGCAAACTGGTTGAAGTAAGCAAACGTCCCGAGTTTGTTGGCAAATTTCTATTCCTTCAGAATTATGATATGGAGCTAGCCAAAAAGATGGTACAGGGTGTCGATATTTGGCTAAATACCCCTACTCGTCCACTTGAAGCATCTGGAACAAGTGGCATGAAAGCGGTCATGAATGGTGCTTTGCATTTCAGCGTGCTCGATGGATGGTGGGTGGAAGGTTATCAAAAGGGAGCTGGATGGGCTTTACCCATGGAACGAACTTATATCCAGCAGGAGTTTCAGGATGAACTTGATGCCGAAATGATTTATACCATGTTGGAAAATGAAATAGTTCCATTATACTATCAAAGGAACGAAGAGGATGTACCCATGGAATGGGTTTCGCATATCAAAAATTCTATCGCCAAGGTTGCATCAAAATTCTCAACGACACGCATGATGGAGGATTACGAGAATCGATTCTACCATAAATTGTACTTGCGTAGCAATAGAATTACTGAGAATGAATATGATTTAGCTAAAAGATTGGCTGCTTGGAAACGTAAGGTTTCAAGAAACTGGGAAAGCCTTGAAATTATTACTGCTGAACAGTTTGATACGTCGCGTCAGGCCATAGTGCTTGGAAAGGAATACTCCTCTGAAGTGGTGCTTGACCTTGGTAAGCTAACCCCTGACGAGGTAGGTGTTGAACTGGTTATAGCCGAACTAGTTGATAACGGTGATGTCAAAATAAAACACTCTCAGGATTTTGACCTTGAGCATGTTGAGGAAAATAGAGCCATCTACCGTTTATCCTTCATTCCAAATAATCCGGGTGTTTACGATTCGGGGATAAGGATTTACGCTAAAAATAAGGAAGTGCCACACCGCATGGACTTTACCCTGGTTAGGTGGATATAGTTATACCATATAAGCGAAACACAAAACCCAAGATTAATCTATTAAGAAGCCGATACTCTCGGCTTCTTTTTTTATTTTTGCACAACATTTTTTAGACATGATAATTACCAAAGACTATTCGCAGATTGATCTTAATAAACCCGTTGTGACAATCGGTTTTTTTGATGGAGTTCATCTTGGGCACAAGGAAATATTGCAAGCTGCTGTTGCAAAGGCAAAGGAGCAAAATAAAAAAAGCGTAGTTGTAACTTTTTGGCCTCACCCTCGCATTGTTCTAAATCAGGATGTGGATACATTAAGATTCCTAAACGCACTGGAAGAAAAACAGCAGTTGATTGCTGAGTGCGGAATAGATGTCATGCTAATTCTTGATTTTACAACTGCCTTAGCCTCTCAAACAGCACAACGATTTGTACAGGATTTCCTCATTGAAAAGTTAAATGTGTCAAGCTTGATTATTGGGTACAACCATGTTTTTGGCCATAAGGGACAGGGAAATTATTTACTTCTTAAAGAGATGGAATCGGCAGGCAACTATAAGACCTTTCAGGTTGGCCCCGTTCAAATTAATAGCATTAACATTAGTTCCACAAAAATTAGAACAGCCCTTGAGCAGGGAAATCTGGTTTTAGCAAACCAAATGCTGGGTAAACCATATGAAATAAAAGGCACCATTGAGGGTGGAAAGCAGATTGGACGCTCAATAGGCTATCCTACTGCCAATATATCACCGTTTGAACCTCTAAAACAAATTCCCGGCGATGGTGTCTATGCAGTGTGGATCGATTACAACGGGATTTCATATCCTTCGATGCTTAACATAGGGAAAAAACCCACCCTAAATGAGAATTCTATCAGAACCATTGAAGCTCACATAATTGGCTTTAATAAAAACATTTACAGCGAGCAGATTATCGTTCGATTCATGGAAAAGATCAGGGAAGAGGAAAAATTTCCCTCACTTGACCATCTGAAGATGCAATTGGCAAAGGATAAAGTTAAAGTTCAGGCGCTTCTAGGTTGTAAATAGTTTAAAATTAAAAAAAATCAGTTTTATCCATTAACTTTGAAGCCCCAAATAAGTCATAAAGACATCATGTTAAAAAAAAATCAATAATCATTATATAAGCTATGGAACAAATAATAACCGAAACAATTCCTTACAAAGTAAAAGATATTTCTCTAGCCGAATGGGGAAGAACAGAGATAAGCATTGCCGAGAAGGAGATGCCTGGCTTGATGGCCATAAGGGAAAAGTTTTCGGCACAAAAACCGTTAAAAGGAGCAAGAATTTCGGGTTCGTTGCACATGACCATTCAAACTGCTGTACTCATTGAAACCCTTATTGAATTGGGGGCCGATGTGCGTTGGGCTAGTTGTAATATTTTTTCTACACAGGATCATGCAGCAGCAGCAATTGCAAAGAAGGGAATCCCCGTGTTTGCATGGAAAGGCGAAACATTAGAGGAGTATTGGTGGTGCACCGCTCAAGCACTATCATTTCCAGGTGGTAAAGGCCCAAATCTTGTTGTTGACGATGGAGGCGATGCAACATTGCTAATTCACCTTGGATATAAGGCTGAGAATGAACCTGCAATTCTAAATAAGCAAGCTGAAAGTATTGAAGAAAAGGGAATTTTAAAACTCCTAAAGAAAATTCTTGGGGAGGACAACCAGAAGTGGCATAAAATGGTGAATGAATGGAAAGGTGTATCAGAAGAAACCACAACCGGCGTTCATCGTCTCTACCAGATGATGGAGAAGGGAGAGCTGCTGGTTCCTGCCATAAACGTGAACGATTCGGTAACCAAGAGCAAGTTCGACAACCTTTACGGCTGCCGCGAATCCCTTGCCGATGGCATTAAGCGGGCCACAGATGTTATGATTGCTGGTAAAGTGGTTGTGGTGCTTGGCTACGGTGATGTGGGAAAGGGCTGTGCTAAAAGCATGCGGGCGTATGGAGCAAGGGTTATAGTAACAGAGATTGACCCTATCTGTGCCTTACAGGCTGCCATGGAAGGATTTGAAATAAAGCCCGTTGAAGAGGCTCTTGATGAAGGTAACATTTTTGTTACTGCCAGTGGCAATTGTGATGTAATTACTTTGGAGCATATGCTCACCATGAAGGATCAGGCAATCGTATGCAACATTGGCCACTTTGACAATGAAATACAGGTTGAGAAATTGAATAATACCCCCGGTGTTAGAAAGGAAACCGTTAAACCACAGGTTGATCAGTACTTCTTCCCCGATGGTCGTTCCATTTTTATCCTTGCCGAAGGAAGGTTAGTAAACCTTGGCTGTGCCACTGGTCATCCCAGCTTCGTGATGAGCAATAGCTTTACGAACCAAACCCTGGCTCAGCTGGAGTTGTGGCAGAAAAAGATGGAAATAGGGGTTTACCGTTTGCCAAAGCACCTAGATGAGGAGGTGGCTCGTTTGCATCTTGATCAGCTGGGAGTAAAGCTCACCAAGCTCACTAAAAAACAGGCCGATTACATTGGAGTGAATATAAATGGGCCATATAAACCCGATCACTATCGATACTAAGCCAAAAATGTATTATTCCACAGGAGGTTGCCCTAATCTTTTGGGAAAGCCTCTTTTTTGAATTCTTTAAGGATGCAGAACGATTTAAAAGTTGCTGTTGATGTGCTAAAAGGGGGAGGTGTAATCCTTTACCCTACCGATACGATTTGGGGTATTGGCTGCGATGCAACAAACCCGGAAGCAGTTTCAAAAGTTTACAAGTTGAAGCAGCGAGAGGATAGCAAGAGCATGCTTGTGCTAATTGAGAACCCCGGGTGGCTGAATTTATACCTGGATAAAGTGCCTGATTTTGCCTGGGATTTAATTGAATTAACTGAGAAACCATTAACCATTATTTACCCAGGTGCGAAAAACCTTGCAAAAAACCTTATAGCTGACGATGGTAGCATTGGCATTCGGGTGGTAAAGAACGAATTCTGCGAACAGCTAATAAGAAGATTTGGAAAACCCATCGTATCTACTTCGGCCAATATATCGGGTAGTTCTTCGCCCAAGGGTTACCACTATATCGATGAGAGAATAATAACTGAGGTTGATTTTGTAATTCCAAGTACTTATTGTTCAATGCTTAACACTAAACCCTCAAGCATTATTCAGCTAGGATTAAAGGGTGAGGTAAGGGTCATTAGAGAATAAGAATAAAAAATATGAATTTCTAAAATCCATGAAATACAACCATTCACAATCCATCCAACTACGTTTCAATGATATAGATCTATTAGGACATGCCACCAATTCAGTATACCAGCAGTATTTCGATATAGGACGAATGGCATACTTTAAGGACGTGCTAAAGGATGTAATGGACTGGCAGGAAGAAGGTTTAATCCTTGTAAACATTGGTATAAATTACCTTACTCCCATTAAGATATACGATATCGCGGAGGTTCGTACCAAGATAGTTAAGCTGGGCAATAAAAGCCTTGAAATGGTGCAGCAGATTTATAACCAAACCTCAAGCAATATTGCTGCAGAGAGCAAAGCGATTATGGTAGGATTTAACGGTAGGAATGAACAAAGTATACCTATTCCCGCACGTTGGCGAGAACAAATAGTTTCATTTGAGAAAGATATAAAGTTTGATTTATAGGGATGACAATCCTTTGGGAATCTCCATTACAATGGTTTTGGAATCTTCATCCACTTCAAGGATAAAGTCAGGATTGGCCGGTATAAGAACTTCTTTGCCGTTGATTGCTTTAACCTGAAATACAAGATTGCCCGAAAAATCTTCAAGAAGAATTATGGTTCCGTATTGCACTCCTTTTGAGGTGATTATGGTAAAGCCCTGCAAGTCATCAAGAAAAATTTCATCATGAAGATCAGCGTTCTTAACTTCTGCAAAAACTTTGCGGTTTACCAGTTCCTGTGCTTGGTCTTTTGTCTTGACTCCTTCAAAAACAATTAATGAGCTATCGGCACCTTTACTCCGCAATGATTCAATAAAAAATGGAACCGGTATTCCATCAATTGATATGAATACCGATTCCAAAATGTATTCTTCAGGATCGAAATTGTTGGTC
>CAZDXY010000025.1:522-1059 GCA_964509385.1 uncultured Rikenellaceae bacterium | reverse complement strand
TACTCCGTGAGGTCGTTGAATTATACCTATCTCAGTAAGTTGAGGAAGGTTCATAAGGGATATCCCTACTCTTCAGCGGTTTCACTCTCCTGCTCTTTGCTTTCGGGAGCAACTTCCTGCTGTTCAGCAACAGGGGTCTCGTCCTTTAGCTCATCGGTGGGAGCATCCTGCTCCTCTTTGGCCGATTCTTTAGCCTCTTTAGCGGCTTCAGCGGCAAGCTTTTTGGCAAGTTCTTGCTGACGTGCTTCACGAACCTTAGATTCAGCCTCAACACGCGATGCTAATTCGTCCTTTTGGCTTTTAGCAATGCGTTCTACTTTAGTTTGAATCTTTGAATCTTTCTCCTTGAGCCAACCTTGGAATTTTTCCTCGGCTTGCTCCTCGGTTAAAGCACCCTTTTTAATCCCTTCAAGCAAATGCTTCTTCAATAAAACACCCTTGTACGATAGGATAGCCCTAGTGGTGTCTGTAGGTTGAGCGCCTTTCTGCAGCCAGTCCAATGCCCTATCAAAGTTTAATTCAATAGTAGCAGGATCT
>CAZDXY010000025.1:0-440 GCA_964509385.1 uncultured Rikenellaceae bacterium | reverse complement strand
CTTCCGTGGCGGCTAAGTCTAATTTTTACAGGCATACTTAATCACGCTTTTTTTTGGTTAAACCTACTTTTTTGCCGGGCAAAGGTATAACTTTTTTATTAATTCATAATCCTTAAGTTATCTTTTTAAATAAAATAGTATATATCTATTTTTGAATAACTTAAGATTAATTTCTTGAAATTTAGACAGAAAATTCATCTTTCGATGATGTTAATTATTTGCTTATGCCAAAAATATTTAGTTTAATCACCGCATTATTTTTTGATTATAATGGATAAATCTTTCAATGTTTTGATATAACTTGTGCCTTAATCACCGATATTCTGGTTTCTGTTATATCAACCTGATGAATATAATATTGACAAGTGAGGAGAAAAGTATTCTATTAACGTGAGTTCGACCTAAGCAACACGCTTAAGTGATCGATTATCAATATTTTC
>CAZDXY010000024.1:1173-36073 GCA_964509385.1 uncultured Rikenellaceae bacterium | reverse complement strand
TATCGATATCTTGCCCCTGTCTGCCGACAGGCAGGCCTACGGGGCAATCCTTTCATACTTCTCGCGCACACCAACACTCCCATCTCCCTTTTTATCTCTTTCTCATTTTTCCCCATTCTCCCTCTCCCATCTTCTCCCTTTCTCTCTTTCTCATCTTCTCATCTTCTCCCCTTCTCTCTTTCCCATCTTCATGCTCTTCACAAAATCATTTAACCCTGCTCTATATTCATGCCTCTTCCAATTATATTTTCCCGTTGCGGCGCAGGACGATTCCTTTTTCCAATCAATCGGGGTTACGTGCGCCTTCATTGGTACGTAACATTGTTTTCTATCGATATCTTGCCCCTGTCTGCCGACAGGCAGGCCTACGGGGCAATCCTTTCAAACTTCTCGCGTACACCAACACTCCCATCTCCCTTTTTATCTCTTTCTCATTTTTCCCAATTCTCCCCTTCCCATCTTCCCACCATCTCACACTCCCCATATTCTCTTCAAAGAAACTACTCCCCAAAAATATTGGGAATATGGTACTGCGGGCCGGTTTCGGGGATTTTGTAAACATTTACGCTGGTCCCGGGTGGTAGAACAACGCCCCCGGTACATCCAGAGCTATCCTCGATTTCGCTAATGGTGTAGGTGT
Source organism: uncultured Rikenellaceae bacterium (assembly GCA_964509385.1). Lineage (GTDB taxonomy): Bacteria > Bacteroidota > Bacteroidia > Bacteroidales > Tenuifilaceae > MWFE01. The sequence continues at coordinate 35,433 of CAZDXY010000024.1, read as the reverse complement.
AAACCTTTGGCAGAAGATCGGCAGGGTTCCACACAGGGTACTGATCGGGAATGGTGAATAAGGTTACGTAGGGTTCTCCACCAAAATCAATTACCTGATCAATCCAGCTATTACCCCAGTCGTCCTGAAGTGTAAAGGTAAAGGGAGGCTGACCGGTGAAGGTGATCTCGATGGTTACTGGCTCGTTCTCACAGACGGTAGCTGTGACTAAATCGGTTATCTGAGCGGTTGCGGCAGAGCCAAACTCGATAACTGCATTGTCATCCATAACAGCTCTACAGCTGGGGTTGTTGTTATTGAATGCCTCAACGGTATAGGTACCCGCCTGATCGATACCCGGAAAGGTAAGTGGATTGCCGGTACCGGCAAGGTTCCTTCCCGCAAGTAATCCACCATTGCGATAGAGCTCATAGGTAAATCCTATCTCAGAGCCAGAGAGGTCAATAGTAGTTGTTGTTCCACCACAGATATTACCTCCGCTGCTAACCTCAAAGGCTGTTGGGTTGGCGTAAACGGTTACGGTTACATTGGTAGTACCAATAATACTTCCAGTATTTACAGGACTATCACTATCTCTTATGGCAGTGATCGTTACGGTGTTGGCACCCAGGGCAAGAGGAGGAACCGAGAGCGTAATTGGATGAACAAGATCCATAATATTGCTTTCAGTATAATTGGCAGCCCCTATGGAATAGTCAATTTCAAAGGGAGGGTAATTTCCAATAATGGTAACCTCCAGATCGTAGGTATCGCTCTCGCAGATAGATTCGCTAACCGATGAGATGGTGGCTGTTAATATCTCCACCGTTTCAACCGCACCAATGGTAAAGAATTGCTCTGCTCCGTTAAAGGTAAATGTTCCCGTTGTGGAAATTGTTCCGCTGGCCGCCGTTCCTGTAACGGTAGCCCCTCCCCCTGCAACCACCCACTTGTCACCATCCCAGTAAACAATACGTAGATTACTAAGGTTGCCACCAATACCTGCTGCAACATCTGATGTTCCATCCAGCGTAAGCCGTATCCGAGAGGCAACCCCAGCGGGTCCGGTAATCCTCCAGTACTCGCTCTGGCTAATAGTTTCCAAAGGAGGATCCATGCTGAGAGGGCTCATGCCGGCTAAGCCGGGGCTGGTGTTGAAGTATTCGCCGATCCAAGTGCCTATGCTACTAGGTATATCCAAAGGGTAAACAAATTTTCTAATATTATTTTTGCCCACTGGCAAAAACTTGTTTGGACTATCGCTACTTCTAAGATTAATGCTAATAGGCCCTTCAACAAATCCATTAACCACCTCGTAAAGTCCATTACCTATAGGGGTTCTTGTTGCCCGAAGAATATTAGTAGTTGTTGTTTGAATTCTCCCGTTTGTAAGGTATAAAAGTAGGGATACATCTGCTGGACCATTCATTGTTACAATTCCTGTATTGTTGTACTTTAAAACATAGAACCTACTTGTGCCAGTGAAATTTCCATTGAATGTTTGGTCTGCACCATTAAACTCAAATGAATGACCAGAATAACCAGATGTACTCAACCTTGCTCCAGCGTCTTTGCTTATATCTTTTGAAATAAAAATTCTTACTCTTGTATTCATATCCCAAACCGAAGTATTCAAGATGTATGCGCTACCAAGTATTCTGATATCATAGTATCCCGAACCAGTGCCTGCCTGCTTTAAGGTAACACTCCCCTCAATCCTCAAATCCCCACAAATGGTCATATTTACATTGGGGAAGGTTTTGGTACCAGTACCAGTAATGGTAAGGTTGTTGTAACTGGTTATTGAACTCGGCAACCCATACGTTCCCCCTGCCCACTCCATGGTGCCACCAGTGCCGCAGGCAAAAAAGGCTGAGTAATCGCCAGCGGGGAGGGAGCTGCGTTCGATGGAGAGGGTTCCAGTACCAGAAACGTACCCAAGTATATGGTTAATGGTTGTTCCCAGCTCGAGGCGGCCGTTTATGGTTGTGCGGTATGCACGGCGGAAATTGCTGGAAACGGTTACGGTGTGTGCCGTACGTATATGCACCCTTTGTCCCGAGGGACCATTGGCGGGAACAACTCCTCCATCCTCGCGCTCCCAAGTATTGGGGTCGGTCCATTCGCCATCCTGTTTACTGTAGAAAATGGGCACCTGATCGGGAATATGGGGCTCAATACCAGCGGTGTATTCGCCGGTTACCTGATCGGCTCCATCGTAAACAAAGGCAATGTAATCATCATTCTCGTAAACCACCTCAATAACAGGTGGTCCTGCGTCTTCCTCGTACTTAGCCCAGAAGTTATCGAATAGGCGCGCTCCAATATAAGCACTCTCATCACCTACCACATCGGCATCCTTATAGTGGGTTTTAATAAGGGTTGTGAAGTTGGAAAGCCCGCTGCTGTTCATAATCCAGTAGTACTGCAGCACATCGGTTTGGGTATCGTCGAAGGTGATGTGCTTACGGTTAACTGGGTATAGGTTTACGCTTCCCTGAGTTGCGTTGGATGCCACAAAGAACTCAACAGGTGTATATTTCTTAACCGAGCCATTGTCAATACCAATTGGGAAGGTAAAGCTATATCCATCTGTATATGCGGGATCGGCTTCATTGTAGGGATCGGTTGGTACTGCACCGGGGAGAACCGTGGGGAATGTTTTTTGGATTCCCTGGAGGAAGTCGCCACCACCCACGGCAATCATCTTATTATCGTCGAATGGTCCACCGAAAATATTGGCATTAAGCCCAAGGGTTAGCTTATTGCTCTGAAGCTGCAGGATACCGTTGGTTATGGTTAAATGGTTGTTGAGCGAGATGCTATTCTCGAGCTGCACGCCGTTGGCGTTATCCACCTCAATACGGCCAAACTGACCCGTTCCGTAAATCCTTTGCAGGGCACTTCCGCCAAAAACAAGCCCTCCATTGTTGGGATCGGCGCTGGCATGTGAGGCGTTATTTGTAACATCGCCCTTAACGGTGATGGTATTTGCGCCATCAACCAGCTGGCCGCTGTTAAGGAAGAGGTTGCCATCAATTTCGAGCGATGATGCTGGTTGTAGCGTAACCGATGCTTCGGGCTCTACCACAAGGTGATTTACCCTAACGTTACCGGTAATATTTTGCATGGCAGCGGAAGGGAAGGTGCTACTTCCGGTAAGGAAAAGTGTATCAACATTTAGATTTGCCGATCCACTGTTTACCAAATGCCTATTAACGGTTAGGCTAAAGGAACCTGTTCCATCGAAGGAACAACCTGCGCCAATGGTAAGGTCGCGATTTACTGTTAGGTCACGATCCTTAAGCCTTGCCGTTGTACTTGCGCCATCAACTATTACGTTCCCAAGGGCTATTGTTGATTTCAGCGTAATTATGCTGGCGGCAGGAGTATCGGCATTACCAAGCTGAAGCGTGGTATTCCCTGCTGAACCCACTGCGGGCTCGAGCAGAACCGTTGCCTCAGTTGCAGCTGTTTGCGGACGCACTATGGTAAGCGTTCCGCCGGTGTAAATAAATCTACTTCCCGTGTTTAGCACTTCGAACATACCGCGATTTGCTACAGGGGCAGCGTTTTTACCTACAATAACATTACCAGCAGTTTGAGTATATCGGAGTACGCCAGCCGGGTTAGATGTTCCCCTGCGAATCTGAGAACCAACGGTAAATGTTCCACCAGTAACCTCAATGGTAGCGTTGCCCGAGGATGAGTATTCGATGTAGTTATTAACCCCTGCGCCACCATCCATGTTGATGGTTCCACCCGCTTCAACACGTAAAAGACCGTCGAGCAGGATTCCGTTATTGGCACCGCTAACATTTACTGTTCCCGTCTGTACAACCAAACCCGACGTTGAAGGAATATAAAAATCGCCACCGCCGGTGGAGAGGTTGATGTTGATACCAGAATTATTCAGGATTAATTTTCCATTCTTTAACTGTAGGGCCTTTTCTTCGGAAAGTCCGTTGGTGGGGCCATTTAGGGTAAATGGGATATTTATCGTAGCAAGAGTACTGGTTGAAGTGCCTTTATCAACCTGCAAGTTGTAAAGTGTTGCCGTTGTTGTTGTGTTGGTTCCTGAGAGTAATGCATCAGTCGACCCAAATAGGTTAAGCAGCACTCTGTCCTGATCAGTTGCTGTCCAAAGCCTAAAAATTGGTTGTCCTGCACCAAGCACACTCGCTGTTGCGTTTTGAATGTAACTCCCGTAAAGATTTAAGGTGTGTTGAATTGGGGTTGTACCTGGAGTAAGAACATAAAGACCAACAGTGCCTTCGGTGTAAATATCACCTTCGATAGTAACAGTTCTTGATGTGCCGGAGTTCTGAAACTCGAAGCGAGTGTTTGTATATGTTGTTGCTTCTCTTGTGGCTCGAAGCAAGCGTAAATCTCCTTTTATATATAAATCACCATCGGCTCCTGTATTTAATCTTAATCTAGCTGCACCATGTACTTCAAGGTTGTTGTTTACTGTTATACTCTTTGGTATTATTGCGGCCCTATCGTTAGCTCCCCAACCATCGGGGGCTATCATAAGGTTAGGGTGAACTTCGGAAATATTATTTAAAGTTACATTCCCAAATATTTCATAAAGCATATACGATGAATCCTGTGCAACAAAATCACCTAAATCGATACTTGAAAAGTCTGTATCCTGATCACGATTTCTGATTGTTCCTTCGCCGGATATTATTGGAGTAACCAATGTGGTACCACCAGTTAGCGTGATAGTTGGCCTAAAGAAATAGGTATCCCAGTACTGCCGTGGAGCAGGATCGCCTGAAGCAGTTTTCATGGGATTAAAAATTAGCTCTGCACAATTTATCGTCCCGCCATTGTTTCTAATGTTGTGGGGATCTCCACGATAAGCAACAACTGGATCATCCCATGGTACCCAACCAATAACAACTTTATCTCCAGTGGTAGGAGTTCCTGCATTAGACTGGGGATTATCGCTTAGATGCCATAGATTGGGTTGATCCATAACCTGTTGAGGAGTTAATCCAAAACGGGTTGCCACTTGTGCCAGAGTAGTCCAGGATGCTACTTCTCCCCATAATCGTTGAGCAGCAGATGTTCCTCTTAAGCGAGAGAAGAAAACTTTAACCGTGCCTTGAAATCTTGTATTATGGCCAGCGGTAAATTCTCCGGTTTCAAGAGTTGGCGGTGAGGCACCCGATTCGTTTGCACTTTGATGTGTAAAATGAAGACCCAGTAATCTTGTTGGATTGCTCCATGATCTATTACCGGGTTTTTCCACCCTAATTAAGTTAACAATTTTCCCTATCACCCATGCTGCAGGAGGTGTAACACCACCAATATATGTATTAGGAATGTTGTAGAAATAAAAATCATTAAAAACCAAAGGGGTATTATCAAAGTCATTTGCTCTTACTCTCCAATAATATCTTAGTGCACTTTGAGCAGAAGGTGCTAGGGTAGGTAATTCATAGTCTACAGGATTTATAGTAACCAAACCCTCATCAATTACACTTGAGAATGTTTGAACTGCTGGGGTATAACGATTACCATTACCAGTTGATGTATATACACCAAACGGATAAAGGTATGGGATATTATCGGATATTCTTCTGGTTAAACCACCATCGGAGTGCACACCTCCCGATCTGATCATTTTTGTAACACTATAATTAGCCCTGTCTTCGGTTGATAAACTTCCTAGTATGGTTAAGTTATTGGTTATCAAGTCCAAAATTCCATTGGTGAGAGTAAATGTACCGCTAACAGTTTGCTTTGCTGTTAAATAAGTAACATCTACCTTACCGGCAGCCTCGCTGGGATGCACCTCATCAATCTCCAAATTCCCAAACACCCCATTGCCGTTACCGCCAAGCTCGTGGGTGGTTCCAATTAATGCTGTTGCAGTGGCTCCTCCGCCACCACTAATTGATACTGTTGGCGCTGCTATATATCCACTTCCAGTATTAGTAATCACAATTTTGCTAATGGGTAAAGCATTCCCTGCTGCTGGGGTTCCATTAAAGATTGCAATAGCAGTGGCTGTGCCGCCGCTGAATGAAACCGTTGGAACCGATTCATAACTTCCGCCATTGGTAAGATTTACTGTGTGTACGCGTCCCCTTTGGGTTATTAAAACTTTTCCGGTTGTGCTGGTAATTGTTCCTGAGTTAGTGATATCTCCCCTGACGGTTACGGTTCTGTCGCCTGTACCAAAGGTGCCGGCTGTTATGGTTAAGTTGTTGCCAATGGTAATATCGCTTGTACTAAGTGTTCCCGTGTATCCGGAGTTGTTAAATGCCAAATTGTGGAAATACTTTGTGGTTGCTGTTGCATTGATAAGTATTGAGTAGTTTGATGTTGCTCCGCTAAACGTGGTTGTATTGCTAAATGCATTATAACTTGCATTTGATCCAATTGTATAACTACGGCCAATGGTAACATCCTCGCCACGGGGGTCAAATGTTATATCATTATTAATGGTAAACGAACCTTTGGTAACAAGCGGCAAGGCAGGAAGTTCGGCCTGATTACTAGCATCTGTTCCCACCGTTCCTCCAACAAGGATAAAACTTCTGTTTCCAGCTGCTCCCGATCGGCTTAATGTAACAGTGGGTAGTGGTGCTTTGGTTGTAATCCGGAAGGGTGTTGTGTTAGTGGCAATAAGATTCATGGTGGCGCTTGCGCTAACGTTTACGTTAACAGGGTCGGAGTTGATAAAGATAGCCCCCAAGCTATTGGTTCCGTTAACAGTCATGGTTCCCCCGGTTAGCGTAAACACGTTGCCCTCGTACGAAAGGGTAAAACTGTAGTAATTGGTGTTTGCTGCTGTTCCGTTAACGGTTACGTTTCCTCCTGTTTGAATATATCCACCAATATGCTGGGTTCCGTAAACAGATGTTCGGAACTGGCTTATTACAGTTGTTCCACCTGTTGACTCAAAAACCCCGTTTAGCCTTGAAGTTATTCCACTGGGAGCGTTGGATGTGAAAGTCCCTGCAGAGGTCTTAATTTTTCCGTAAACCACCACTGCTTCACCGGTTCCCGATGGTTTTGTTACACTTCCCCCATCAACCCAAAGAACTGCATTCTCCGATACGTTGTAGTTCCCTCCCTGGTTAAGCCGATCGATTGTAATATTTGGCCCAACGCGCACAGTGCCGTATGCCAAACCGAATGCATTATTGTTAATAGCAAGCTGTGCCTGATCGGGATGCCCCTGTGCTGCATACCCAAAAAGGCTAAAATAGGCAGCATCGGTAGCTTCCATGTACAACTCGTAGGTGTTTGTTGTACCCTTTTCAATGGCAATGCGGTAGAAACGGGTTGGCCCTTCGAGCGTCATGTTCTGGTTGCGGGTTGCGCTGCGGAAGTTAACATCAACTATTCCATCGGCATTATCTACTGTGTAGTTTACAGCAGCCCGTGTGGTAAACTGTACGTTGCCATAGTTGGTAAAATCGCCGTAGAGGTTTAACTGATGACGGGTTATGCCTGTTCCTGTGCGAATCTTACCGTTAACACCAACCTCAACGTGTTCGTAAACTGTTAAAGTACGTGCAGTGGTTGATGTGTTTCCAAAATGCAGCTCCCCGTTGGATATGGTAAGTGACCCGTTTAGAGTATAGTTTGTTAGCAGTATTAGCTGGTTAGCGGCATTGTCGAGATCGACAACCATGTTTCGGAAAGTGCGCGTAACACCAATGTCGTATCCAGCCCCATAGTAAATTACCGTTCCCCCGGTTGATGCACTGGCAAAGCCGCTGGCATCGCCGCTGGGGAAGTTGTCGGCAGCAAGACGGATTTTTCCGTTTGATTGTCCTGTGATTGAAGAAAAAGTGTTGCCTGTTGTGATTCCAAAATCTACTGTACCATCAATCACATCAAGTATTCCGCTCTGGGTATTATCAAACCTTACCGTAACTGCTTTGTTGTTTTGAACAACAACCCTATCCATAACCCCGGGAATATGATTGGATGGGTTATCGGGTTCAGTTGGCTTAAGGCTCCATGTGTTGTAATCGTCCCAAAAACCATCGTTGAGAACGTACCAGGTTTTAATCTCCTGATCGCTGCGTGCAATGGTGTAGTAACCACTGGCAAAGTTTGCGCTGCTGAGGTTGATTGATACTTTTCCATCGGAACCTGCACCCGTTCCACCAGGAACTTCGGAGAAAGATCCTGAAGTTCCAGAACGGTAAAGGATATAGTAAACCTTATCGGTTGAAAGGGATAAGCCAGCCTCGTTAAAATCGAAGATTATCTGGATATCGGTGGTACCATCGTCAATGGTTCCTCCCTGCACCCGCTCGATGTAGTAAATCCTGTCCCATCGTTGGTCGAGATTTACGCCGGGAATTGTTGGAAGATCGCTGATATTGTGGCCATGTACCGTTCCATCGTGACCCGCAAACACAAACTCGTTGGCCTCATCGAGGGTATTGTTTCGTTCGGACAGTAGAATTCCTGATCCAACATTTGGTGTATTGCTCAACTTATCTCCCTCAGAAAAACCAATACCAACGATATCTTGATTAAACGTGGTTGAAGAATAGGATGTATTACCAAGGCTAATATTATATCGATTTCCAAGGTAAGCCTCAACAATTGAACGTTCGGCAAAGTTCAAGGAACTGCGGTAAACGATTACTTCGGAGATATCACCAGCAAGACCTTGTGCATATCCGGGGTTTAATATCCCAATGAGTAGGTTAGAGCTATAATTTCCTAAGCTCAACGGACCTGTTCCTTGTGTATATAATGTTCCATTACTAAAGATTTTTGATTGGTTTGAACCCAATGTTCCATTATAAACGGCTGAGAAAATTTGTGGGTCTGTGGTGTAGGAACTCGATCCTCTGATTCTGTTATTACCTGCATCAAATATTATATAGGAATTTGAGTTCTCTCCAATAAAAAGAGAGTATGCTCTTTCGGTAGATGAATCTACTCTTTTTGACACCAACCCTTTTGCAGGATTTGAAACTACATCGGGTTTAGCAACTACAAAAATTGAAACCCCGTTAGTATTATCCAAATTATCGGCATCGGGAACAGTAAGGTAATCGTTCCCGTCGAACCGGATGGTTGGCAAACCATTAATCCCTGCAGAAATATAAAGGGGTTGGTTTGCTCCCGTTGCCTGCGCTGAGTGGTTTGCGTTTCCGCTTATATCATTCCAAGCACTTACAGGATCACCATTTGCGATAAGGGGTGGTAGTCCCTGATCGGCTCGTAACCACAGAACATTTGTACTACTTGTACCAATACCACCTGGTCCTGTTTGGGCAAATGTTAGGGTTAATTTTACTACTAAAAAAATTGTGGTAATCAGGTATTTTTTTGTTGTTGAAAGTATACTTGCAACCATATTGAATTTTTTTTCTGTTTTCAAATTGACAAAATAATGTAAAATGCACCTTAAATAAATACAATTATTAAACCAATGGAGGTAATGCGTTTTTTTTCTGACACTTACAAAATTATCCACGGTTTAATAATGCAATTGCTGCCCGTTTTCGGGCATAAAGCTCCGAAAGTTAGATATATTTTTTTCATTTTCGGGCATTTAACCTATCTCAATACGCTTTTTGTAATCTCTTTGTTTATAAACGAAGGTGTTGTTTTGGTGAAAGGAACAAAAACAAGGGTAAATGGGGCAAGGTTAAAGGTAAATGGTCAAGGGGGGAAAACGGGAGACCCCCGCCTGAATGACGCATTCGGGCAGGGAAGACGGAAGAGGGATTAGTTGATTGAAAAGATTTAACGCTGATTGCTTCGACAAGTTCAGCACAAGTGACGCGAATTAAACAGATTTACGCAGATAAAGCCCATCGCTGACGCTCCTTCTTGGGTCACAGAGTATCACGGTGTAACACAGGGTTTTTTATTTCTTGCGTTCAATCATCCCTCGTCATTACAGTAAAAAACGCCGTTCTTACGAGGCAGACAATCATTCAACCAATCAATCAATCATCCAATCTCTTCTTCAATCAGTCTTTCGTTTTTGCTTATTCGCAAAGATTGCCTTTCTTTACTACTAAATTAACCCATTTTAACCATAACCACTACTTCATATTTGCCCCTATTAAAAAAAGGTCTTACCTTTAAAACGGATTTTAAAAGTCGTTAAACCATAAAAACTCTAAATATGTTCAGCAAGGAAATTTATACCGAGCGCAGAATGAAACTTCGGAAGAAGATTCGCTCCGGGTTAATTATTATCCCCGGTAACTCTGAATCGCCCATGAACTACCCCAAAAACACTTACCGTTTCCGTCAGGACAGCAACTTTCTTTACTTCTTTGGACTAGATCTTCCTGATCTTGTTGGGGTAATCGACATTGAGGATGGCAAGGATTGCCTTTACGGCAACGATTTTGATCTGGACGATGTGATATGGATGGGACCTCAGCCTTCTATCAACGAGTTGGGCTTATCTGTAGGCATTCCATGCACCCATCCATTAAAGGAACTAACCTCTACATTGCACCGTGCCATTAAGCATGGGCGAAAAATACATTTTCTACCACAGTATCGCGCAGAGAATATCCTGATGATCGAACGTCTTATGGGCATACATCCTTCACTAGTAGGTAGTTACTCTTCCATTGAACTTATCAAAGCAGTCGTTTCGCTAAGGAGCATTAAACAACCCGAAGAGATTATCGAACTCCATAAAGCTGCCGATATCGGCTACCTGATGCACACCTCAGCCATGCGCATGGCAAAGATTGGTGTTACCGAACTCGAAATTGCTGGTGCAATAGAGGGTATTGCCATTGGCAAAGGAACAATGCCATCATTCCCAATTATACTATCCCAAAATGGCGAAACGCTTCATAATCACGATCACTCCCAAATCCTGCAAAAGGGAAGGCTGCTTCTTGTTGATGCTGGTGCCGAAAGTCTAACCCATTACGCTTCTGACTTTACCCGCACGATGCCTGTTGATGGGGTGTTTTCTCAGAAACAGAAGGATATTTACAACATTGTTCTTGCCGCAAATAATCACGCAATATCGCTCTGTAAACCTAATGTTACATATCAGAGCATCCACTTGGAGGCAGCAAAGGTAATCGCAGAAGGACTCAAAAATCTTGGACTTATGAAGGGCGACGTAAACGAAGCCGTTGCCAATGGCGCACACGCCATGTTTTTTCCACACGGCTTGGGTCACATGATGGGACTTGATGTGCATGATATGGAGGATCTGGGGGAGAACTATGTGGGTTACGATGATGAAATATCGCGCATCGATCAGTTTGGAACGGCTTACCTTCGTCTGGGCAGACGTCTGCAAACTGGTTTTGTTCTAACCACCGAACCTGGTATCTATTTTATTCCGGCACTTATCGAGAAGTGGAAGAATGAAAAGATAAATAGTGCCTTCATTAATTACGATAAGGCAATGGAATATATTGGTTTTGGGGGTATTCGCCTTGAGGATGATGTACTGATAACCGAAAAAGGCTCACGCCTACTGGGTAGCAAGCGCATTCCCATCACTGTTGAAGAGGTGGAGGCTATTGCTGGAAAGGGGCTTTAGAATTACGAATATCGATTTTTGATTTGTGATTTATGAGGTTGGAGCGAGGTTTGAAACATTTTCTTTTATTCCCCATTGCACCCCGCTGGGGTGTTTTTTTTGACACTTATTACATTCCATCGCTATATGCCCTCTACGAGGGCTTTTATTCTTCACCCCTGCAAGGCGATATGGCCTTGGCAAAACATGTGTCTCGTTTCCCTCGCCTCGGAGAGGCGAAATAACGATTGAAAATTGTTCTTGGTAATAGCCAGCAGCCCGTGGGGGTGCAAAATCCAACCCCCTAATCAAAAAAATCAAATACATATTTGGGGTTATACTCAACATGAAATTCTTTCAGAAAACCTAAATACTCTTCCTTTTGTTGAGGCGATTCGCCTCAGCGAGGCGAAATAGCGATAACGAAAGATTGTGATTAAAACCAGCACCCCAGAGGGGTGCAATATCCAGCCCCTTTTCAAACCATAGTCAGTAGGCAGGATGAGTTGTAAAAATTGGTTTATTGGCCAAGGAAGGAGTGCGGAAGGCGAGATAGCAAAGGTAAGGAGAACAAATCCCTATTTAAGCATAAACTCTCCGTATCCTATCATATTTCCATCCATAAAAAGACTTACCTGATAGGTTCCTGCTATTAATTCTCCATTGCTATCGTAAAAGATACACATTTCTACATCCTGATTTTGGTAATCCACCTCTCGCCTTGCTGAAAAAACTATTTTATCCCCCTCGAAGTCGAACAGGTCTGCATTCGATTTGGCAAGTATAAACCCATCGGGTCCCAAGATACGAATATAAACATAGCGGTTTCCTGCTTTGGCAATGGAGTTTTCGGAAACAATGAAACATGTTTGAATTTTATTCACATTTCTTGCCCGGTTTACTTCTCTTCCCCTGCTATTGGTTGTTTTTATAAAAACATCGCGAGCTCGGATTACTGAACCTTTTGCAACGGTTGTGCTAAGTTCCTGTTTTTGCTGTTCCAGATTCTCTACTGTTTTTTGCGACATGGAAAATTCCTGTCTTACTTTTATATTTTCTGCTATCAACTTCTGGTTCAATGTATTTAGTGAGTCTATTTCTTGAACCATATCCTTCATTATGGCCCTAAGAGTTCCTAGTTCGCGCTGATATTCCTTTATCTTTGCATAGCTTACCGTGCGAAGTTGTTTTAATTCGACGTATAGTTTTTCGGCTCGCTGTTGCTCCTCTTCCAACTTCTTTCTAATACTTTCGTTATCAGTTTCAAGTATCTCGTATTCAATAATTATAGATTTTAGGTTTTCGGTTATAGATTCCTTTTCTGCTATCAATTGGTTTTGTGTTTCCTGAGCCTCCTGCTTTTCGCTGTAGTATAACCATCCCAATACTATGAGTACAAAACCCAAAAGAACAATTAGGGTGGTTAGAAACATTATTGCCTTGTTAACTTTTGCCTTAGGTTTTGAAGCATTTACATTTTCCATATCTCTTTTTTATTTTCTGATCATTTAAGCAGCAAAAGTACTAATAAATGTATTCAAACAACAACTTTACTTATTCTGAAAAATAGATTTTATCGATGGTTTATTATTAACGATTGTGTTTTTTTCAAATTGTGTCGGTTGACATGTTGTTTACAAAGTGTTAATTTGGGGATGATGTAAAATTGAAAAGAAAATTTGGAAATTTTTATCTTTATTTTCCATATAAAAAAAAACTATTAATAAAATAGTCAAAGAAAAAAAAATAATACCATTTATAAACACCATTTTAACGCTATTCGTAGCTGTTAATAGTCCATTATTTTTCCAAAACTTTTCTATTGAACATTTGTTGATAACAATAGGAAATCGTTGTTTTTCAAAATTACCTGTTGTTAAAGAGTTGTTAAATGTTTGTTATCCCACATTTAATTACGAATTTTGCAAGATATCTGTAATCTTTTTTTAAACCTTATCAACAGGATATTATCATCATATAATTTAAATTTTTTTTTAAAAAAAGATAATAATAATATGGGTGTTGATAACAAAAAAAATATTATTAAAAACGGTTATGTAGATATTCCCGTTGACCCAAATTTAGATTTTGTTAATGAAATTAACAGTTTAAAGAGGGAAAAGAATGCAATTATTCTTGCTCATTACTATCAAAAAAGTGAAGTTCAGGATATTGCAGATTACATTGGAGATAGTTTAGGATTATCGCAAAAAGCAGCTGAAACTGACGCTGATATTATACTATTTGCAGGAGTTCATTTTATGGCAGAAACTGCCAAAATGCTATCGCCACAAAAAAAAGTGTTAATACCCGATTTAAATGCTGGGTGTAGTTTAGCCGATTCTTGTCCTCCAAAAGAATTTGAAAATTTTGTAAAAAGATATTCAAATCATACTGTAATAACTTATGTTAATACCTCTGTAGAGATAAAAGCTCTTTCGGATGTTTGTTGCACTTCAAGTAATGCGGTTCAAATTGTAGAGAGTTTTGATAAGGATGTTCCTTTACTATTTGCACCCGACAGAAATTTGGGAAACTACATAAAAAGAATAACAAAAAGAGAGAACATGATTGTTTGGGATGGAGCATGTCATGTTCACGAAGAGTTTTCATTGGAAAGAATTTTAGATTTGAAAAAGGAAAATCCTAATGCAATACTTATTTCTCATCCTGAATGTCAAAAACCTATTCTATTAATTTCAGATTATATTGGATCAACTTCGGAATTACTAAATTTTGTGAAGAAAGATTCACAAAAAAAGTATATTGTAGCAACTGAATGGGGAATACTACATCAAATGCAAAAAGCATGTCCAGAAAAAATTTTTATTGCTGCTCCTCCAAAAGATAGTACCTGTGGATGTTCTGAATGTTCTTTTATGAAATTGATATCTCTAAAGAAGATTTATTTAACTTTAAAGTATGAAATACCGGAAATATCAATTGAAGAGGAATTAAGACAAAGAGCTGTTAAACCCATAGAAAGAATGTTAGAAATATCAAAAAAGTTAAGAATCATTTAAAAGAATGGAAAATAGCAGTTTTATAAAGGATTTTAAATTAAGCGATTCTGAAAGAGAAATTGAAAAAAAAGTTCGTCCAATAGATTTTAAAGATTTTCAGGGTCAGGAAAAAATAGTAGAAAACTTAAAAATTTTTGTAAAAGCAGCTAAAATGAGAGGCGAAGCCTTGGATCATGTATTGTTACAAGGTCCCCCAGGCTTAGGAAAAACAACGTTAGCCAATATCATATCGTACGAATTAGGAGTTAGTTTAAAGGTAACAAGTGGGCCTGTACTTGATAAACCCGCGGATTTAGCAGGACTACTCACCAATTTAGAATCAGGAGATGTTCTGTTTATAGATGAAATTCATAGGTTAAGTCCAATTGTGGAGGAGTATTTATACTCAGCAATGGAAGATTACCGGATTGATATATTAATTGATAAAGGACCAAGTGCACGTAGCATACAAATAACATTAAATCCTTTTACATTGATTGGTGCTACAACAAGAAGTGGGCTTTTAACAAGCCCATTAAGAGCAAGGTTTGGTATCAAATCGCATCTAGAGTATTACGATTCGTCTGTTATAGAAAAAATTGTTAAAAGATCTGCATCGATTCTACAAATAGAAATTTCAAAAGAGGCTTCTGTGGAAATTGCCTTAAGAAGTAGAGGTACTCCAAGAATTGCCAATGCCTTACTGAGAAGAGTTAGAGATTTTGCCCAGGTAAAAGGCGATGGAAAAATCGATATTAAAATAGCAAGAATAGCTTTAGATGCTTTAAGTATTGATAAAAGAGGCCTGGATGAAATGGATAACAGAATTTTAAGAACGATAATCGAAAAATTCAATGGAGGGCCAGTGGGTTTAAATACCATAGCTACAGCAGTTGGAGAGGATAGTGGAACAATTGAAGAAGTATATGAGCCTTTTTTAATTAAGGAAGGTTTTTTAAATAGAACACCACGAGGAAGAGAAATAACAGTATTAGCTCTAAAACATTTAGGAATTGAAGGAATAGGAAAGCAGGGACTTTTGTTTTAGTTAAGCAAAAAAGGTTAATTAAAGGATTTGGATATTTTTTGAAGCAGTTTCTTATTTTCCAATTTTATACGTTTCCCAATAAGTGATATATAACCATCAGATTTGAATTCTGATAACAATCGAATTACCGACTCAGTAGCTGTTCCTACAATATTGGCTAATTCTTCTCTGGTTAAAACTATATTTAGATGACCTTCTTCATTGGTACCAAAAGTATCATCAAGCATTAGAAGAACTTCTGCTAAACGTTCACGAACATTCTTTTGTGCAATATCTTTGATAAAACTATTTGCTTGGTTTAACTCTTTGCAGGTTAACTGCATAAGGGCCAGCGAAAAATCGCCATTGGCACGAACAAGTTGAAATATTACCGAAGAAGGAATAAAACAAATATGTGCTTCTTCAAGAACCTGAGCGGTTGTACAAGCTGGTTCATTGCTTAATACCGATCTATATCCCACTATATCTCCTGCTCTAGCAAAGGCCACGATCTGTTCTTTACCATCGGAGCCGGTTTTATAGATTTTCAGAACACCATTGTATACACAAAAAACTCCTGTTATTCTATTACCCTCATTATAAATAACATGCCCCCTTTGATAAACATTGCTAGTTTTTTGAGAGTTAAGGAATTCATTCTCATCTGCATTAAGCGTTTTGAATACTGAGTTAGACGAAGCAGAGCAACCCTTACAACCAATGGTACTATTCATGGCAAAGAATAGAATTAAACAAATTCGAATCCTTTATAATCTAAAAAACAATTATGGCTAAATATAGTTCAAGAAACTACTACTATTAAATATTTAAAGTACAGATTTAAATTGATTTAAAAAGCGAATATCGTTTTGAAAGTAAAGGCGAAGGTCTTTTACTTGAAATTTAAGCATAGCCATTCGCTCAATTCCCATTCCGAAAGCATACCCTGTATACTTCTTACTATCAATATTATTGAACTCAAGAACGTTTGGATCGACCATACCACAGCCCAAAATTTCGAGCCATCCGGTATATTTGCAAACCCCACATCCCTTACCGCCGCAAAGATTACAGCTAATATCCATTTCGGCCGATGGTTCAGTAAACGGGAAAAATGAAGGACGAAGTCGAATTTTTACATTTTTACCAAACATTTCCTGGGCAAAGAAAAACAACGTTTGCCTTAGATCGGCAAAAGAAACGTTCTCATCAATATATAGGCCCTCAACCTGATGGAAAATGCAATGGGCACGAGCAGAAATGGCCTCGTTACGGAAAACCCTTCCGGGGCAAATAACCCGAATGGGAGGTTTTTGTGTTTCCATCACCCTAACCTGCACTGACGAAGTATGGGTACGTAGTAATACATCTGGCTTACTTTGAAAGAAGAATGTATCCTGCATATCCCTAGCTGGATGCTCGTCTGGAAAGTTGAGCGAGCTGAACACATGCCAATCATCTTCAATCTCAGGACCTTCAGCAATGCTAAATCCCATCGAAGAAAAAATATCAAAAAGTTGATTTTTAACAATAGAAATGGGATGCTGAGAGCCAAAATTCACTGGATATCCGGAAAGACTTAAATCAAAGTTAGTATCAACGTTTGAATTAGAATCAGTCTCATTCTTAATATGATTCAATTTTTCCAATACATATGATTTTAACTCATTGATCATTTTCCCGATTTCTCGTTTTTGCTCGTTGGGAACATCACGAAAATCAGAGAAAAGTTGGGTTATCAAACCCTTTTTTCCTAGCATTTTAACTCTAAAATCTTCAAGTTCTTTAATGCTTTTTGTGGTAAAGTTTTCAGCCTCAATTCGAATTTCCTTGATCTTGTCTAACATAGTATTAATTAGATTTTTAAAAGAGAATTTTTAGAATTAGCACTACTTTTTTAGTACCATACTAACTTTCATTGTAACATTTTCAATGGGTTTATCAAATTGTCCTGTTTTAACAGAGGCAATTTTGTCGACAGTTTCAATACCTTCAATAACTTCACCAAAAACGGTGTAGTCGCCATCAAGATGAGGTGTACCGCCTATGGTAGTGTATATTTCAATTTGTTCTTTGGAGAAATCATAACCTAGCTTTCCTTTAAGAATGATTTCAAGAGTATCTTGTAACTGCTGAGGAAGCAAAGAGAAATCAGGCTCAATACCTTTTTCAATCAATTCATCAGCTCTTTTCATAATCAAATTATTAAGAGTAATGTTCCTTAGGTTATCGTTTTTTCGTTTGGAAAGGTTTTCCAACTCCAATTCCGTAAAAACTTTGCCCTGTACAATGTAAAATTGTGTACCTGACGAATTTTTCTCAGGATTAACATTATCCCCCATGCGAGCAGCTGCTAATGCACCCTTTTTATGGAATAATTTCGGATTAAATTCTGCTTTTAAAGTATACTCTAAAAGAGAAGAATCCATTTTTTCGGATAAAAACGAAGGATTAGTGCTAGGATCTCCTCCTTGAATCATAAAATTATTGATAACTCTGTGGAATATGGTTCCAGTATATACCCCTTCGTTAATGAGTTTTATAAAATTATCTCGATGAATAGGCGTTTCATCATAAAGCCTAATTTTAATATTTCCGAAATCAGTCTCAATTAATACTATAGCTTCATCGGTTTTTTCAATCTTTTTATCATTTTTAGTTTTGCACGAAATGGTTAAAAAAAGAGAAATGAACAGAAAAAGCGCAAAGAGATAAAAACTTTTAGTTTGCATGGCGTATGGATTTAAATTTTTGTAAAAATAGTAATAACCCATTTGATACAGTAGTTAAATGCCTAATTTTGTCTGAAATAGTCTCGAAATAAGTTTTAATTCTAAAAAATAGGATTAGTATTAAGTTATAGAAAGGAAAGGAATGCCTCGTAAATGAGAAAAAGCCTCGGTTGATCCCGATATCTTATTCGATTATATAATCTGAAAAAGTATTGGAAAAGTATTGGAGGTTTTATACATTAAAATATTATTCATAACAGAGGCTATTGGTTTTTTAAACAAGAATTAATTATAAAAAATGCAATTTACTTTGTATACAATTTTGGCCAAATAATTTTCAATCGTAAAAGAGTAGAATTCTAATATGAACTATTTAAAACAACTCGCAGGACAAACAGTTATTTATGGTTTAAGTAGTGTCGTGCCCCGATTATTAAACTACTTGTTGGTTCCGTTGTACACAAGAGTTTTTCTACCCGAAGAGTATGGTATTGTAACTGAAATGTATGCCTATCTCGGATTCTTTTTAGTTTTATTGACATTTGGAATGGAGACGGGTTACTTTCGTTTTGCAACTAAATTAACTAACAACAATTCTATATATTCTACTGCCTTTTACACTTTACTTTCTACAAGTTCATTATTTATTATAATAATGAGTTTTCTTTCTTCTAATATAGTTAATGCGTTAGGTTATCCACAAAACCCGGAATATATAGTATTGCTTTCAATGGTAATTGGACTCGATGCCTTTTGTGCAATACCATTTGCCAAATTACGACTGGAAAATAAAGCTTTTACTTTTTCAATTATTAAAATAGTAGGAGTAACGATTAATATTTTACTTAATCTATTTTTCCTTACGCTATGTCCAAAGGTAGAAATACTCAAAAATTCTTTTTTATACAACCAAAACATAGGGATCACATATGTATTTCTCAGCAATCTAGCTAGTAGCTTATTGGTAACAATAGTATTATTATTCAAATCGGGAAGTATTCCAAAATCTTTCAATCTGAATCAATTAAAATCGTTAATGCTATATTCATTGCCTCTTTTAATAAGTGGACTTGGCGGAACTACAAATGAATCGTTTGACAGAATTTTCATAAAGTATCTTGTACCCGAAGAGAGTAATCCCCTTTTTCAATTGGGTATTTATGGATCCAATGTTAAGCTTGCTGTTTTAATGGTACTATTTATTCAGATGTATAGATATGCTGCAGAACCCTTCTTTTTTTCAACTGCTGAAAAGAAAGACTCACCTGATGTGTACAGTAATATGCTAAAATACTTTTTAGTATTCACACTACTTATTTTTCTAAGCGTTGGTTTATTTACAGATGTATTCAAATACCTTGTCGGAACAAATTTTAGAGAGGGATTAGGTGTGGTCCCAATACTACTTATTGCAAATCTTTTCTACGGAGTTTTCTTTAATCTTAGCATTTGGTATAAACTCACAAACAAAACATGGTATGGAATATACTACACCTTTGCGGGCGCTCTATTAACGATTACATTGAATATATTACTAATACCAAAAATAGGATATTATGGTGCGGCAATAGCTCGTTTAGCTTGTTATATATTAATGTGTGTTCTATGTTATTATGGAGGGAAAAAAATATTTCCTATTCCTTATCAAATCAAAAGAATGCTAATTTATTTATTTTCAGCCCTAATATTATTTCTTATTGGTTTTTTTATAAATATTAACATTTATTTTGTATCCTTTGCTTTTAGAATTTTTCTAATAACTGTTTTTTTGTATGTATTTATTAGAATTGAGAAAATTAACATAAAATCTAGAATAAATGAAATTAAGTTATGGAAGTAAAAATTGTAAACAAATCTAAACACGAATTGCCGGAATATACAACAGAATTAAGCGCAGGGTTGGACTTAAGAGCGAATATAGATACATCGATTATATTAAGGCCATTTGAGAGATGTTTGGTGCCCACAGGTCTTTTTATTGAATTACCCAAAGGATATGAAGCTCAAATTCGACCAAGAAGTGGACTGGCGGTAAAAAAAGGAATTACCGTTTTGAATACACCTGGCACCATAGATGCTGACTATAGAGGAGAAATAGGGGTGATATTAGTAAATCTTAGTAATGAAATAGCAGAAATTAACGACGGAGAAAGGATCTGCCAAATGATAATTTCAAAACATGAAGTTGTAGAATGGATAGAAGTTGAATTTTTAAATGAATCTAAAAGAGGGGCTGGAGGATTTGGGCATACGGGAGTAAAATAGAGAGACTAAGTTTTAGTTTTAAAGTTTTTT
The DNA here is from genome assembly GCA_964509385.1 of uncultured Rikenellaceae bacterium. Taxonomy (GTDB): domain Bacteria; phylum Bacteroidota; class Bacteroidia; order Bacteroidales; family Tenuifilaceae; genus MWFE01. Next base: position 14,892 of record CAZDXY010000024.1, on the reverse strand, counting down.
ACAAAATAGAAAAATGAGAATTATAAGTGTAGTTATAATAACTTCATTAATATTACTGAATAGTTGTATTCCACAGAGACGATCAAGTTCCTATAAATATTTAGAGAGTATAGGTCCATATTTATATTATTATGAAGCTATTCAAAATCGACTTTACGGAAATACCCTTCAAGCTATTTCAAATTTGAAAAAATCCATTACACTTGATAGTACAAAAAGTGCAGTATATTACGAATTAGCACTGTGTTACTCATCTTTAAATAGCTACGAAGAGGCAATACATTCAATAAAAAAAGCAGTTGAAATAGATCAGGATAATATTTACTATAGAAATTTTCTTGGAGTACTATTAATTAACAGCGAAAGAATTGATGAAGCGATAGAAAATCAAAAAATCTTAATAAGTAGAAACCCTCAAAATTTATCGTATTTAATAAGTTATGCATTATTATTGAGCGAAAAAGCAGAATTTGAAAAAGCCATTGAAATACTAGAACAAATAAAACAGAAACATGGATTTATTCCTAAAGTTACGGAAACATTAACTAGAATATACTTCGAATTGGAAGATTTTGAAAAAGCTAAAATCGAGTTGAATAATTTGTTAACATTTATTCCAGATAACCCATTGTACCTACTATATGAAAGTGATTTAAATTTTAAAATTGGAAACGATAGCTTGGGATTTAGTAAAATTTACGAAGCAATTAAATTAGGTCCTCATTTAACATACCCAATTATTGAGCTTTATAATAGACAATTAGAAAACGGAATGTTCAATGAAAGCATAGAGACACTAGAAAAAATATTCCATGAGTATGATATTTCCGAATATGAAAAAGTACAATTATTTTATCCAATACTATTTGAACAGTATTACTACACAACACTTGCTACAAAAATTGACAATTTTATTTTTTCATTGAAAACACAGTATCCAAAATCAATTGCAATTCAGGAATTATCTTTCGAACACTTTGTAAGAAGAAGAAATTTCAATGAAGCTAAAGAATCTCTTGTTCAATTGGTCCTAATGGATAATAAAAACGTTGAAAGGTGGGATAAGTTAATCTCTTTAGAATATGCATTGGACAATTATGAAGAAGTAATAAAGCTATCAGAAAAAGCTATCGAAAAATTTCCGGTTTATCATAGTTTTTACATTTTAAATGCTATAGCATATGATCAAATAGGAGATAAAAATATGGCCATTAATATACTTGAAAGTGGAACCAAAAAAGTGGAAACTAATTATGGACTTTCTGATATTTACGGAACCCTTGGTGATTATCAATATATGATTGGAAGCGTGAAGAAAGCATTTAAAAATTATGAAAAGAGTTTAAAGTTTAATAAAGAAAATACCAGAATACTAAATAATTTCAGTTATTATCTTTCATTGAGAAAAGAAAAACTAAAATTAGCCTTGGAAATGAGCACAAAAGCAGTAGATTTAGAACCCAATAATAGTACTTATATTGATACTAAAGGCTGGGTTTTATTTCAAATGGGAAATTACGAGGAGGCAAGGGATGTACTAAGAAATGCCATTGCTAAAACTGGAAGCACAAGTGCAGTTATTAATGAGCATTATGCCGATGCCCTTTTTAAAACAGGTAATACAGATAGCGCATACATATATTGGATAAAAGCAAAAGAAATTGGTGGTGGAAGCGATAAACTTGATGAAAAGATTAGAACTAAAAGTTGGATACCTTAATTTATTATTAATAATTTTTTTATTCTCTTTATTAATACTGAGCTGTAAGGTTAAGCAAAGTAAAAATATTGCAGATAATAAGTTAAGCAATGAGGTTTCTTTCATCGATTCGGTATTCAGTAATGAAATTCCATTTAGATCATTAAAACTAGAAAATGCAATTATCAGAATTGAACACGATGGTCATTTAAGAACATTAAAAACAGAATTAGTCACGAAAATAGATTCTTTTATACAAATATCAGTATTAACGAAACTTGGAATTGAGGTTGCAAAATTCATTGCGTTCAACGATTATATATTATTAATAGATAATTCCGAAAAGTCAATTTACAAAGTTGATTACAAAAATTTTTCAAATAAACTCGGAATAAATTTAACATATAGTGATATTATTAAATTGATATTAGGTTACCCTGCAAAAATTTCAAGAAGCAACATAATGAGTAATAATTCAACGATAAGTTATATTAATAATAATATGATTCAATTTGAGGTTATACAAAATGAAAAGTTAGATATATTAGAAACTAAATTTATCTTTATTAATGAGTTTGAGTTACCCAAAGGTTTATTAATGAATACATTAATAAAAAATGAAAATAAAGAAGAACTTTTTACGGCTTACTACCACAGAAGAGAAGATCAAAATAAATTTATACCACAACGTATTAATCTTAAATTTTTTTATGAATCAAAGCCAATAGAGTTGGATATAGTTCATAAAAAATTAATTTTCGATAGAAAAGTTGAATTTAATATTGACTCAACCTTTAACCATAAGTCTTTTTGAAGGATTATATGAGAAGACTAATTTTAATAATATCGTATATTATTTTTTTTCATAATTGTGTCTTTTCACAATCAATACAAGAATTGGAAACAAGACGAAAAAAGACAGAGCAGGAAATAGAGTTAACGAATAAATTATTAACAGAAACACAAAAACTGAAAGTACAGAATTTAAATCAATTAAATACACTAAAAAAACAAGTTGAACTAAGAAAAAGATTGATTTCTGATTATGAAAGTCAAGTAGTTTTAATTGAAAAAGAAATTGACGAGAAAAGTATCATAGTAAACGAACTACAGAAGGATATTAACAATTTAAAAAGAGAATATGCCAAATTAATTCAATTTGCATGGAGGAATAGAACCGATATGCAAATTCTTGTTTTCATTTTTGCTTCAGAAGATTTTAATCAAGCATACCGAAGAATAAGATTTTACCAGCAGATATTAAAATTTCGTGAAGCTCAGGCAAAAGAAATATTGAATACACAAAAAATGATTGAAACAGAAATAGAATTACTTTCAAAGAACAGAGATAAGTTATCATTATTGAAAATTGAAAAAAACATCGAGGTTTCAAATTTAAGCAGAGATGAATCAAAATATTCCCAAAATGTAAAGCAACTTCAAACAAAAGAAAGGCAACTTAGAAGAGAGATTGACGAGAGAAGGAGATCCATGGAAGCGATTGAAAAAGTAATCGCAGAATTAATAGCCGAAGAAGCAAAAAGAAAAGCAGATAAGGATAGAGTAAGGGATGCAAGATACATAAGACTATCAGATGGATTCATTGGACACAAAGGGAAATTACCCTGGCCAACAGCCCCTGGCATTATAATTGGAGATTACGGCGAACATTTTCATCCTGTTTTAAAAGAAGTAAAAATAAGAAATAGTGGAATTGATATTGGAACAGAACCAAACTCACCAGTAAAAGCAATTTTTGAAGGCGAAGTCTCAAAAATTGTTAATATTCCCGGATCGAATGTTACAGTTATTATAAGACATGGTGATTTCCTTTCGGTGTATTCAAATTTAATAAGAATAAAAGTGAAAGTAGGTGAAAGTGTGAAAACCTCACAAATTATAGGTGAAGCATATACCGAACCCGGAAGCAAACAAGGAATGGTGAATTTGCAAATTTGGCAAGAAAATAAAATTCAAAATCCTCGACATTGGATTTTACCATAAATTTTTATTTACTTTGAAAAAATAATTGATTTCCAATTTGAAACATTATTAAGTATATAAAAGTATAAGGAACGTATATTTTATAGTATAATATTTAAATGGAAAAGGCAATTAGCATAGAATCTAAGCTTGACAATATATGTCATGTCGAAAAATTAGTTGATGAGATTTCTGAACAATGTAATCTATCGTCAGATATATATGGTAAAATATTGATTGCTACGATAGAAGCAGTGAATAATTCAATTGTGCACGGAAATAAATTCGACTCTAGTAAGAATGTTCAGATTTCAGTTCAAATATCAAAATCTTCAATCCATATTTATGTTAAAGACGAGGGTCCCGGTTTTAACTATCACAACGTACCCGATCCAACAAAACCTGAAAATTTAGAAAATGTATCCGGCAGAGGAGTATTTCTAATGCGAAATTTGGCTGATGATATTGTTTTTGATAATAACGGATCTCTTGTTGAGTTAATTTTTAAAATTGCTGAATAAATAGTGCCAATAAAATTTTATAACAGCAATATTCTTTTCCGATTAAGAAATAAAAAAAAGATTAAAAGTTGGATTAATGGAGTTGTTTCAAATCATGGATACATGGTTGAAAATATTTCCATAATATTTTGCTCCGAAGAAGAGATACACAGAATAAACAATCATTTCCTTAATCATAATTACTTCACTGATATTATTACTTTTCCCTATTCCAATGGAAAGAGTATTTCAGCAGATTTATATATATCAGTACCAACAGTAAAGGAAAATGCAAAACTTTATAAACAATTATTTTCAATAGAATTAAATAGAGTTATTATTCATGGTGTTTTACATTTGTTGGGTTACGATGATAAAACAGAAGAAATGAAAAAAAGAATAAGAGTGGCAGAAGAAAACAGCCTAAAATTACTGTAATTAATGTTACCAAAATTTGATATAATAGTTGTTGGAGGAGGTCATGCAGGATGCGAAGCGGCTGCTGCATCTGCAACTATGGGATCAAAAGTATTGCTCATCTCTATGGATATCACCAAGTTAGCACAGATGAGTTGCAACCCTGCAATGGGAGGTATTGCTAAGGGACAAATAGTAAGGGAAATAGATGCTATTGGTGGATTATCTGGAATAATCACCGACTATTCATCCATACAGTTTAGGATGTTAAATAAATCAAAAGGACCTGCCATGTGGAGCCCTAGATCACAATGCGACAGGATGATCTTTTCTCAAAAATGGCGAAATGAAATTGAAAAAATTCAAAATTTAAGTTTATGGCAAGACTCTGTCATAAAGTTGCTGATAAAAAGAAATAGAGTAATTGGAGTAAAAACACAATTGGGTATTGAAATAATTTCAAAGGCAGTAATACTAACAAATGGTACTTTTTTGTCAGGATTGATTCATGTGGGTGAAGAAAATTTCGAGGGTGGAAGAATGGGCGAAAAAAGTTCAGTTGGAATTACAAGACAATTAATAGATTTAGGTTTTGAGGCAGGAAGAATGAAAACAGGAACACCTGTGCGAATAGATGAGAGAACAGTTGATTTATCAAAATTAATCGAGCAGAAAGGAGATATTGAGGAGAGATATTTTTCATTTTTAACAATTAACACAAATAAGTTAAAAAAAAGAAGTTGTTACATAGCACACACGGATAAGGATGTGCACGAAATACTAAAAACAGGATTCGATAAAAGCCCCCTTCTAAGAGGAAAAATAAAAGGAATAGGTCCTAGATATTGTCCAAGCATCGAGGATAAATTAAGAACATTTGCCGAAAAGGAAGCACATCAGTTATTTCTGGAACCTGAAGGAGAAAATACTTACGAAATGTATTTAAACGGTTTTAGTTCATCACTTCCAGCAGATGTACAGTACAGAGCCTTAAAAAAAATAGATGGATTTAATAATGTTCACATATTACGTCCTGGATATGCAATTGAATATGATTTTTTCCCTCCAACGCAGCTCAAGCATACATTGGAAACCAAAAAAATTGAGAACCTTTATTTAGCAGGGCAAATAAATGGTACAACTGGCTATGAAGAAGCAGCAGCACAGGGCGTAATTGCAGGAATAAATGCTTCGCAGAGATGTAATAAAAAAGAAGATATTATATTACAAAGAAATCAATCATATATAGGTGTTTTAATAGACGACCTTGTTACAAAGGGAGTTGATGAGCCATATAGAATGTTCACTAGCAGAGCAGAGCATAGAATATTATTAAGACAAGACAATGCAGACGAAAGGCTAACACCTTTGGGATATAAAATTGGGCTTGCCACGCAGGAGCGTTATCAGAAATTTGAAGGGAAAAATTCAATAGTTAAAAACATTTACAAATTCATAAAAAAACAAAGTGTAAAACCAAATGAAATAAATAATTACCTCGAAAAAATCAATTCAAAACCAATATCTCAATCCAAAAAATTATTGGATATTGTTTTGCGACCAGAAGTGTTATTGATTGAACTAAAAAGTAATTTAGATCAACTTAACAATTATATAAAAGATAATAATGGTGACGCGATTGAAATATTGGAATCAATAGACATTCAAATTAAGTATGGTGGATATATAGAAAGAGAAATTTTAATAGCAGAAAAAATCAATAGACTTGATCACATAAGGATAAAAGAGGATTTCCAATACGAAGAATTGAATTCAATCAGCACAGAGGCTAGACAGAAGTTAATAAAAATAAAACCACGAACAATAGGTCAAGCCAGAAGAATACCTGGAGTTTCGCCAAGTGACATCAATGTGCTTTTAGTATATTTGGGTAGATAATGTTCCACGTGGAACAATTTGTTTAAGTAAACTATTTTTTGTTCCACGTGGAACAATTTGTTTTATAAGCAAACCACAAAGTATTTATAATTAAAAAATCAACAAATCCTTAAAACGAAAGTAACATAATATTTAAAAGAATATTATATATATTGCTATTAATCCTTTTCGCCTTTTATTATTAACTTGCCGGAAAAACAAAGCGAACAAAGAATTTACAAATTCAACACCAAAATAATTGAATCCTATGAAAACAAAAGATACATTTTCAGTAAAAGGAGTTATTGTAAATCCAACATCAAGAACAAAAGAAGGGGGCGAAATATTAATATCAAATGGCGAAATAAAATCGATAATAAAAAACCCCAAAATAAAAAATCCATTTATACTACCAGGATTTATTGATTCACACGTTCATATTGAAAGTTCTATGTTAATACCAAGCCAATTTGCACGAATGGCAGTTAAGCATGGAACAATTGCTGTTGTAACAGATCCGCACGAAGTAGCAAATGTAGCGGGTATAGAGGGAATATGGTTTATGCTTTCCGATGCAAGGAAAACACCCATGCACTTCTTTTTTGGAGTACCATCTTGCGTACCCGCATCACCATTGGAGAAAAGTGGTGCTACTTTAAATTCAACAGATGTAAAAAGTTTGCTTTCTGAAGATGATTTTCTTTACCTGGCCGAGATGATGAATTTTCCTGGTGTTATTAATGATGATGAAGAGGTTGTAAGAAAAATTTCAGCAGCTAAAGAGTTAGGAAAGCCAATCGATGGGCATGCACCTGGTCTTTCTGGGGAGGATTTAATTAAATATGTAGCATCAGGAATTGAAACTGATCATGAGTGTAGCACAACAGAAGAAGCGATCCAAAAAATCAAACTCGGCATGAAAGTACTGATTCGCGAGGGAAGTGCAGCCAAAAACTTTGACACATTAATTTCACTTGTAAAAGAATTTCCAAAATCTGTAATGTTTTGCACAGACGATTGTCACCCAGATTATCTAGAAAAAGGACATATAAACAAATTAGTAGCAAAAGCAATAAAGCAAGGATATGACTTTTTCGATGTAATATATGCAGCAACAATAAATCCAATTAACCACTATAAACTTCCTTTGGGAAGATTGAAGGAAAATGATCCAGCAGATTTTATTCTAGTTAAAGATTTAGATAATTTTGAAGTATTAGCAACTTATATCAAAGGCAAGCCCGTTTATAGCAACAATAAAATTAATTTTTCAGTTAAAAATGTAGTTAGACCTAAATTCTCGTTTAGATCTTCTTTTCGGGCAGAAGATTTAAATGTTTTTTGCTCTGGCCAAAAGCTTAACGTTATTGGTGCCATTGAAGGAGAATTATTAACCAAATGGACAAAGGAGGATTCACCTGTTCCCATTGGAGAAAATGTATATGCAAATCCCAAAGATGACTTTTTGAAGATTGTTTTACTCGATAGATATTCTGAAGATCCCCCTGTAGTTTGTTATATAAGAGGATTCGGTTTGAAAACGGGTGCAATTGCTGCTAGCATTGCTCACGATAGCCATCACATTATTTGTATTGGATGCGAAGATGAAAGCATAGAACAAGCATTTGAATGGATTATATCCCAAAAAGGAGGAATATGTTTTGCCAAAAAACAAAAGGTTAAAGGAATCCCTTTGCCATTCTTTGGCCTCATGACAAATTTGGAGGGAACTTCTATAAGCAAAAAATACCATAATTTAAACAAGTTGGTCAGGGATGCAGGATCTAATTTGAATTCTCCCTTTATGACCCTTTCGTTCATGGCACTGACGGTAATACCAGAACTTAAAGTGTTTCATAATGGACTTTTTGATGCTAATAATTTCAAAAAAGTACCACTTTTCTTTTGAAGAATAATTGTTTTATGCTATTCTCATTCCAATAGGAAAGAAGTATTTGAAGTGATCAAAATAATAATTATTTTTTAGTATTATTTAGGAAAAACTCTAAATATGTCAAAGGAAATTTCATACCTACTTGAGGTTCTTCCTAACAAACCAGGAGTTTACCAATTTCTAAATGCCCAATCTGAGATTATTTACATTGGGAAAGCCAAGGATTTAAAGAAAAGAATTTCATCGTACTTTACCCGAAACCAATATGAGAGCGCTAAGTTAAGAGTATTAGTTTCACGTGTTGTAGACATAAAACACATAATTGTTAACACCGAAAATGATGCTCTATTACTTGAGAACAATTTGATAAAAAAATTTAAACCTAAATACAACGTCCTCCTTAAGGACGATAAAACATTCCCCTGGATTTGCATTAAAAATGAACCCTTTCCAAGGGTCTTCTCAACACGAAGAATTGTCCATGATGGTAGCCAATACTTTGGGCCATATACATCAGGCGTTTTAATGAAAACGATTCTTGATCTTATTCGCAACATTTATCCCTTAAGAAATTGTAATCTCTTGTTAACGCAGAAATTCATTTTATTAGGTCGATATAAACCCTGCCTCGAGTTTCAAATTGGAAATTGTAATGCTCCTTGCATAAATAATCAAACAGAAGAGGATTATGATAAAAATATTGAATCTATAGTAGAAATACTCAAGGGTAATTTACATATGGTTAATAGAATATTATTAAATAAAATGAATGAAAATGCTAAAAATTATAAATTCGAACAAGCACAGAAATATAAAGAAAAAATTGCTGCATTAAAACGTTATCAGGCAAAATCAACCATAGTGAATCCTAAGTTAAATGATCTTGATGTTTTTTCATTGATTAGTGAAATCAATTTTGCATGTGTTAACTATTTAAAAATAATTAAGGGTGCGGTAGTCCAATCGCAGAACCTTGAGATAAAAAAGGTGTTGAACGAAATGGATGAGGAACTCTTAGGTTTTGCTATTTCAGAATTGCGGCAAAGAATTGGAAGTAAGGCAAAAGAAATAATTGTTCCTTTTCTCCCTGATTTCACAATCGAGGGTTGTAATTACACTGTTCCTTCAAGAGGAGATAAATTAAAACTTTTGGACCTTTCAAAAAGAAATGCTACCGGTTTTGTATTACAAAAATTACAAAGCATAAATAACACGAACCCAAAGAAAAGGATAAATAGAATTCTTTTACAAATGAAAAAAGATTTCAGGTTATCCAATTTACCAGAACACATAGAGTGTTTCGATAATTCCAATCTTCAGGGGACAAATCCAGTTGCAGCATGCGTGGTTTTTCGCAATGCAAAACCATCAAAAAAAGAGTATCGGCACTTTAACATTAAAACGGTCTCTGGTCCAGATGATTATGCATCAATTGAAGAAGTTGTATTTCGAAGATATAAAAGGATGGTTGAAGAGAATAAACCCTTACCACAGTTGGTTGTAATTGATGGAGGAAAGGGACAATTGGGATCAGCATACAAAAGTATAACAAAATTAAGCATCGATAAAGAAGTTAAGATTATTGGAATAGCTAAACGCCTTGAAGAAATTTTTTTCCCGGGAGAACCCTTACCTCTATTTTTAGATAAATCTTCAGAATCCCTAAAAGTAATACAAATGTCTAGAAATGAGGCCCATAGGTTTGGTTTGACATTTCATAGACAGAAGAGGGAAGGTGTTTTAAAATCTTCTTCATTAATAAAAATCGATGGAATAGGAGAGAAAACGGTAGAATTGTTATACAGGCATTTTAAAAGTTATAATAAGATTATCAAAGCAACAAAAGAAGAATTGGAATCAATCATTTCTCCAGAAAGAGCCAATAAAATTTATAGTTATTTCAATTCAAACAAAATTTAAAAGTAATCATAATAATTTGATGTTTAAATAGTAATGAGAAGGGCTTCAATTATTTTTTTATAAATAAGAGATAAGTTTGTCATTTTTTTCAATATTTTATCAAAAACAAAAAAAAACATTTTAATTTTATTGTTTGAACAAAACTCATTACTCACCAAAATATTTGCCTATGAAATATTAAAAAGAATAAGATCGAAATTTTAATTTTATCTTTAACAAAATCACCCTTATTTATTAACTAACAACAAATGCTTATGAAAAAATTCTCATTGATTTTTAGCTTAATACTGGCGGCATTCATGGTAATTGGACAGAATCCCATGGATCCACAGGATCTGCAAAAAATGCAGGCCGAAAGGGATGCGCAGCTCAGGGAACAAACCCTACAAATGTTTTCCCTGGACAAGGCACCCATGGGTCACGCCGACTTCAATCCCGAATACGTGCAAACAGGATTTAAGGATGGCGATATTCTTGCCTACGCATGGAACGCTTACGGAGGCTCCATAGCCGTTGGACCCTGTACGGTTCTTCTCCCATCAGGGGCGCTAACCTCTATCGCAGCCAGCGATATCGATTTTATAGCCGGAGCAGATTGGGCCAACGATACGTGGTACGGAGTTCAGTACGCTGCTGCGGGTAACGGACAGCTGGTTACCATTAATACTACGACCGGTGATGTAACCCATATTGGTGGTGGTGCGCCAAGCCTAACGGGGCTGGGCTACGATGTCAACACCGAGATCATGTACGCCATGGCCTTCGACGGTACCCTGTACACTATTAATTTAGAAACCGGTGCAACAGTTACCGTAGGCATGAGCGGGGTTCCCAACGTTATTGGCGTTGCATGCGGTACCGACGGGACCCTTTACGCCCTCAGCCTGGACGACAACCTCTACACCGTAAACACCAGCACCGCTGCTGGTACGGTGGTTGGACCCTTGGGAGTAACAATAAATTACGCTCAGGACATCGCCTACGACCGAGAGAATGAGATTCTCTACGGAGCACTCTACACAACATCTGGAGGGCTATACACAATCAACACCTCCACGGGATACGCCACGCTGGTGAACAATTTTGTATCGGAGGTTACAGGATTTGCCATCCCTTACACCCTGGCCGATCCAGCAGCCCCCGAGGCACCCACCAGCTTCTACGCTGTTCCAGCTGACTTGGGGGTTGTTTACGCCGATATTTTCTGGACAAACCCATCCAAAACGGTGGGAGGAGACGACCTAACGGAGCTTACCTCTATAGCCCTTTACCTCAGCGGCGAGGACGAACCCATCTACATGAACGACACCCCCGAAATAGGCGGTATCGAAACCTTTGAATTCACTGGTACCGACGAGGGCCTATACTCCTTCACCGTATTCGGGACCAACACTGCCGGTCAGGGGCTAAGCGCCAAGCTGAACGTATGGCTAGGACACGATGTACCCGCAGCCCCCACAAACGTTGTGCTAACCGCCGTGGGCAATGACGGACAGGTAACCTGGACCGCGCCAACCACCGGCCTGAATGGTGGCTACCTTGACCCCGCCAATACAACCTATACCGTTGTTCGTATGCCCGGAGCAGTTGTTGTGGCAGAGGATATTGTGGCTACTGAGTACTACGATGACGCCGTACCGGGAATAGGCAACTACTACTACGCCGTAACGGCCAGCAACGACATAGGCGTTGGCGGAACAGCCAACTCCAACGTTGCCCTTCTCGGGGCAGAGGGAGTGCTGCTGTACGAACCCTTCACGGGCATTGCCACTGGCCAACTACCCGCCGGCTGGTCTGTCATGGGCGCTGGCAGCGGAAACTGGGGCGTACAGAATACAACCCTAGCAGGAGGCACAGCACCCGAAATGAGACTATACTGGAGCCCATCATTCGTGGGTCTCAGCAGGCTAATCACCTACCCCTTTGGCACGGGAGGAAATACTGACCTGAGGCTAAAGCTGAAGAACTACCTGAGCAACTTCGCTGTGGTTGACAATACCATTGCCATTCAGGCGTCCTTCGATGATGGCGAGACCTGGGAAAACCTGTGGTTCTACGAAATTACCGAAAGTTTACCAGCACAGGATATGGAGTTATACTTCAGCGTTCCTGAGGGAGTAACCACCATGCATCTGGGCTGGGAGTTCAATGGCGATGCATATCAGATCAACAACTGGAATTTTGACAACATCATCATTGAGCCTGTTCTGGAGAACGACCTGGTAGCCGTATCCATTTCTGGTAATACCACTCCCTCTGTCGGTATGGAGACAACATACACCATAGCCGTTCAGAATGCTGGAACAGCAACGCAAACGGACTACACCGTGAAGCTGATGCGTGAGGGAGGAATCGAGTTGGCCTCAGTTGATGGGGAACCCATTGAATTTGCTGAAACCATTGAGTATGAGATGACCTGGACTCCCGAGGAGGGCGATGAGGGTCCTACCTACGTCTATGGCTACGTTGATTTTGCCGATGATGAGCTCATGGGCAACAACCAGACCGCCAACCTGAACCTCAATATTCAGGGTGGAGATATTATTGTTATTACCATCGGTACCGGGTCAAGCCTTCAGTACATACCCTATAACTTCTACTACGACTACAGCTTATCGCAAACCCTATACCTGGCCGATGAAATCGGCATGGGCGGTGGAGTGATCACTGGAATCCAGTACACCAACAGTTTCAACGCCGCGTTGGAGGATAAGAACATTCAGATTTGGATGGGAGAAACTGACGACACAGATCTGTCGGTAGGTTGGGTTGATCCTGCTTCACTGCAGCTTGTATTTGACGGAACCGTTGACTTCCCCGTTGGAGTAAATAGCATATTCATCCCTCTGGATGATATCTATATCTATGGAGGTGGGAACCTTGTTATCTACTCCTACAAACCTGATGATGAATGGTCTTCAGGTAAAAACTTCTTCAATTCTGAAGGCGCAGGCAGAACCCGTCGCGCATATCAGGATGGTAACCCTTATGATCCAACAGCACCTCCTGCAGGATCAGTTGCTAATTTCTTCCCTAACATCAGCATATACTTCTCCACGGCGGGTTTGGGTTCATTGGAAGGAACTGTTACCGATGGAACCGATCCCATTGAGGGCGCTATGGTCTGGGTAATGGGAACCAACATTAAGACCTATACCGACGAGGATGGTTTCTACAGCTTCCCATACCTGATCGCCGGAACAATTGATGTGGAGTTCAGCCTCTTCGGCTTTAGCACGCATGTGGAAGAAGACGTGGTTATTGAAGAGGACATGGTAACCGAGCTCGACGTAACGCTGATACCCATACCGCAATACACCGTAACGGGTACTGTTGTTGGTAATGATGGTTTGGACATAGCTGGAGCAGCCATCACCCTAGAAGGGTACGATGACTACGCCACAGTAACCAATGTTGATGGAGAGTTC
>CAZDXY010000024.1:0-1163 GCA_964509385.1 uncultured Rikenellaceae bacterium | reverse complement strand
AGGCACATATCAACTTTCAATAACTGCAGTTGGTTATCAAGCCTATACTGATGAAATAGAAGTAGATTCAGATACGGATATTGATATCACCCTAACCGAGATCATTGTTGCTCCATTCGGATTACTAATCGAAACAGAGGGATTGGGAGCAGGAGAAGCTTTGTTCAGCTGGAACAACGTATTTGGGACCGAGCTGTTCGAAGATTTTGAGGGAGGAACCGTACCATCTGGATGGACAAGAATAATAAACAGTACCGACCAGAGTGGTCCATCACCAGGAACATGGACGGTTACCAGCTACTCATCAGAAACTTTTGGACCCATTGGCTCATACCATGTTGGTCTATGGTGGAGCTATAACCATCAGGATGAGTGGTTGATCACCCCCGAGGTCACTATTGGGCCAAACTATGAGCTGGAGTTCTGGTCTGCCGTATTCCTTGGCTCAACGAATGGAGATCACTACTACGTTAAGATTTCCACCGATGGAGGAAGCAGCTGGACAGTGCTTTGGGATGCATCAACATTATCGGGAGAGTGGAACTACTACTCCTCACCGTTTACTATCGATCTCTCGGCATACAATGGAGAGGATGTGCATTTTGCATTCCACGCAGAGGATCCTCCCAGCAATGACGGTTTATGGTACATCTGGTTTATTGATAATGTAGCCGTAGGCCCAGTTGGCGCAAGAAATACCTTGGCATTAGCCGATTTCTATCGCTTCAGCGCTAACGAGCAGGGCAATTACCCAGACAGGGCCGACGCCATTTCTAGAGATGGATCTACCTGGGTTATGCCGGGTATTCCGGCAAAAGCCAAATCATTCATTGGTTTCAACGTTTACCTGAATGATGAGTTGGTAACAGAAGATCCAATAGAGGAAACAGAATATCTATTTGAAGGTCTTCCTGCAGGCGAACATGTTGCAGGAGTTCAGTCGGTTTATTCAACGGGAGAATCTGCAATCATAACAATAGATTTCGAGATAGAATCTGTTGTAGAAAAGTTCTCTGTTACCTTTAATGTTGACATGACCGACGCTGACTTTGACCACGAAGAGGATGTGGTTTACATTACCGGTTCAATGCTTGAGTGGGCCGAGCCAGGAACACTTCCCGAGGATCAGACCATGACCCAGGTGGGCGAAACTATGATCTGGA
>CAZDXY010000023.1:0-37350 GCA_964509385.1 uncultured Rikenellaceae bacterium | reverse complement strand
TCAGCAATTTTTAGGTAACAAAATCCCTTTTTTTATGAATAATTCAGGTTAAAAATTAGATTGGAAATTAACGAGTTGCAGGATATCAAGAATAGCTATCAAAGTATGGGTGAGTATTACAAGTACAAAAATGACCTGCAAAAAGCCAAAGAATACTTCGAGAAGAGCCTTTTAATTGCTCAACAGATAAATATTGTATACGAAATAGAATCGGCCGCTGATCTGTTGAGCCAGGTTTATTCCGATTTGGGATTTTTACCAAAAGGCCTTTAAAACCCACCTGCTATATAAACAAATGAGCGACAGCCTTAAAAGCAAGGAAACAGCACAATTACTCACTCAGCTTGAGATGGAAGCTAAATACAACTCTGAGAAAGAGCTTCAAAAGATCATTCAGAAACAGCTGGATGCTGAAAAGCAGATGCTTATCGATAAACAAAGGATGATAAGAAATGTACTCATCTCCATTCTTCTAGGAATGCTGGTAATATCATTCCTAGTTTATAGGGGTTATGTTACCAAAAAACGGCATAATCAAACCCTAACCTACCAAAATACTGAGATTTTACAGCAAAAAGAAGAGATTTCTTCACAACGTGATGAGATTGAAGAGCAAAAGGGAGAAATTGAGAAGCAACGTGATCTGATAGAACGACAGAAAATAATTGTGGAGCTGAAAAACTCGAAGTTAACCGATAGCATTGAGTATGCAAGGAGTATTCAAGGGGCTCTGTTACCATCCCGTGATGTTTTAAATACTTATGCTGGCGAGCATTTCATACTATATAAACCCAAAGATATCGTTAGCGGTGATTTTTATTGGGTAACAAAAACCGACAAAGGAATACTATTAGCCCTAGCTGACTGTACCGGGCACGGGGTTCCCGGAGCCTTTATGAGCATCCTTGGGATGTCGCTATTGGCTGAGATTATTCAGAAGGATAAAATAATACAACCCGACTTAATTCTCAACAGATTACGTGAATATCTTATTCATTCTCTTCATCAAAAAGAAGCACAATCAAATCATAAAGAGGGCATGTCAATAGCAGTTTGCCTTATCAACAGGGAAAAAGGTAACGTTCTATACTCTGGAGCAAGCATGCCCATTGCAGTTGTAAAAAAAGAGAATAATTACGAAGTTGAAAGGATTACGCCCGATAAAATGCCCATTAGCATTTCCCCAAAAATGATTCCATTTAACCTTAAAAGCATTGACATGCATAAAAGTGATATGCTTTACCTATTCACCGATGGATATGCAGATCAATTTGGTGGACCCGAAGGGAAAAAGTATAGAATTAAGCCTTTCCTAAACATTCTAGATGATATTTCTCATAAACCCCTAAACATTCAACTACAATCGCTTGAAAACATCTTAGATAATTGGATAAACGAGTCGGAAACTAGGATCGATCAATTTGATGATATAACAATCATGGGGGTGAGACTATAACCAATTTACTTTGATTTATTCAACAAAAAAGAGTTTTACTCTTATAAAAACTATTTCAGAACAAAGCGTCTACTCTTTCACCATCTTCCTCACAACTCTTTCGCCATTCTCTGCCTCAATAACGATCAGGTAGATGCCATTCACCAAACCATCCGTTGGGATGGTCATGCGCTCAGAACCCAAGGCATTAGTTTCAAGCACCTTCTGCCCAATCAGGTTGGTAATCGTAATTCTGCTCACGCTTTGAATATTCTCCAGTGTTATGTAACTACTGAAGGGGTTGGGATATGCAGCAAAATGGGTTAGTGACGCATTGGACACTCCTACGGGTTCAAGGTTATAGGTTAAGGTTTGATTTGTAGTTTACCTTATAGTTCTTTTGGGAAAATTTTGAATCATTATAGCATTAAGTTTTCGTTTGATGCTTTTTATCCTCTCAATGTTTTGCTCCATCTCTTTGGCAGGGTTGCCTTCAGCTATAATCTCCTCCATCTGATCCTCCAACTCGTTGCACACCTCGAAGCAACCAGCAATGTGATTGTGAAAAAGCAGCTTTTCTGCTACTATAATCCATCGGTGAACTATGGTTTGCAATTCCATATTAATTGCTATAATGCTCTGTTTTATAAACTACTTAAGGTTTTGCAAATGGCTTACCCATTGCATTGCCTGTAGCACACATGTAAAAGTAGGGGAACAAATAAAAGGGGTCAATCGGGAAAATTACTGATTTTACCACTGGGGATTTCCCTGATGGAAATGAAAAAAAACTATGGTTGGTTATCTGTTTTCCTTAGGAAAAGATTAACCAAGTTTATAAACAATCAACAATTATTGGGGGTAAATCTCATAAATATCAATCAGATACGGATGATCTTATTCTTGATGGCATACTTCACCAGATCAATGGTATTGTTAAGCTCAAGTTTTTTGAGGATATTGGATTTATGGGTTTCTATTGTTTTTACGCTAATATTAAGCTCAGCAGCAATTTCCTTGTAAGATAATCCTCCGGAGAAGAGTTTCACTATTTCTACCTCTCTATCGGTGAGGGCTTTTTGGGTATCAGAAGCATGTTTTTTTTCCTCTTTTAGTCGGGTGATATAGCTCTTGTAGATTATTCCGGTGATATTCTCGCTGAAATACCCATTCCCATTACAAACCTGATCAATAGCCTCAATTAGCTCTTTTAGTGAGGTGTCCTTGTTGAGGAAACCATCGGCACCAGCCTCTATGGATGCTATGATACTATCCTCATCGCTGCTAGTGGTGAGGATGAGCACCTTAATTCCCGGGTGATTATTGGTAAGGTACTCTGTGAGTTCAATGCCCGATTTCCCTGGCAGGGAAAGATCCATAATGATCAGGTGTGGGGCATGTTCCTGAAGTAAGCTGAGCAGATCATCCTCGTTCCTTCCCATTCCAACAACCTCAATATGGGGGTTTCCCAGCATCATGGTTTTAATGCCATCGCGAACAATCTGGTGGTCGTCAATGATTACAATTTTTAGTTTATCCATTATCGCTTGATATTGGTATTTTTAGGGTAAATGTACTGCCATGCTCAGGTCTGCTTTCAACCTCAATGGTACCTCCGTGTAGGGTTGCAAGTTCCTTGCAAATAATCAGCCCTAAGCCCGATCCCTTCTCGGTGGATTTTCCAATGCTCTTGGTATCGCATTCAATTCTAAAAAGCTTCTTTTGGTCCTCCTCTGTCATTCCAATTCCTCTATCCTTTATCGATATATGGAGAGTGCTATTGTCAATGAATGCGTTCACATCGATGGTAGAATTTCTAGGAGAGAACTTAATGGCATTGGAAAGCAAGTTCCTAAGCACAGTTGAGACAATATTCTCATCAATATCAGCATCAAACAAACCAATGCCCTGATCGTTAATGATGATGTCTTTTTCCTTTAGCTTAACGCTTTGTTCATCAAAAACCTTGTTACACAGTATTTTGATATTGACGGGCAGGGTTTTTACCTCAATTATTTTCTGCTGCGATCGCGCCCAGTGTAGCAGGTTATTGAGCATACTGATGGTTTCTTCGGCTGCATGGTTAAGGTTGAATATGCTCTCCTTCAGTTGATCCGGGGTTAGCAGGTCGAACTTTTCGCCGATTAACGTTGTAAGGTTTCTAAATCCGGAAACTGGAGTACGCAAATCGTGTGAGATAATGGAGAAGAATTTATCCTTAGTGGCGTTGCTTTGCTGAAGCTCAGTGTTTTTGCCAGCTAGCAATTTCTCCGCAATATGCTTTTGCCTAATAACGTAACCCAGAAAAATCATAACCAGAACGAAAATTCCGGTCACAAGGAGAACCAAGAGTAGCTGAAATTGCTTTTTTTGGATTGTAAGCTGCTGCAGTCGTATTTCATTTTCCTTCTTCTCTGTTTCATACTTAATCCTCATCTCATCGAGCGATCTGGTTTTATCCTCGGAGAACATTTCCATACTTTTTTCAATGAATATATTGGCATACTCAAGTTCCTTTTTTATATCGCCTAGTGTTGCATAAGTGATTTTTGCATTGAAGGCAGCATCATGCTGCTGGGGTAAAGATTTCAACTCCTCTGCAAACCGATACGATTCTGTGGCAAAATACTTTGCGCTATCGGAGTAAATCCCTTTTTCAGTATCGCCAATACCATCAATGGAATATAGCATTAACTGCAATTTAGAAAGATTCCCAGATACCTTCGACATGGTCATCAGATCCTTAATTTGCTTTGCAATTCGAAACGATTGCCGATAGTAATGGCTTGCCTGTAACAGCTTTTCCCTCCTTATCCTATCGTCCTTAACATGACTTGCACCATCCCTAGTTACGTTACCCAGATTATTATAGCATAAAACCTGACCCCATAGATCATTGATCTCAATCCTAAGGTTCAGAGCTTTTAAATAATTTTCGTAAGCTCCCTTAAAATACTCCTCACGTTTGGGAATACTATCCGTATCATTACCATGATCATAGTTAAGTACTCCCATGTTTATCAAAAGTTTTGATCTTCCGAACAAATCACCTGATTTTTCAGTTATTTCAATGGCTTTGCGATAATACTCCTCAGCAACACCATAATCCTTTCGTAAATGGTTGATGATGCCAATGTTGTTGTAACAATTGTATATAGTACTGTAGCACTCAATTTTTTCCCCAATTTCGAGCGCCTGAAAGTACATATCCGATGCTGTAACCTGATCTCCTTGATTAAGAAATACATAGGCAATATAACGAATGGCCTTAGCTTTTTGATACAGAAACTTACGCTCTAGGGCTCCTTCAGATCTTTCAATGTTTTTCTCGGCAAGTTCTTTGGCTTGAGTAAAGTAGTCCTTTGCCGTTTCGAAATCATTAAAGTAATAGTAATCACCAATTTCAAGGAGTAAATCAAATCTAATGGTATCGTGATGGGGATTGTACAATTCCAGAAGCAGGGAATCGAGTTTATCGTAGGTTTGGGATTTTGCCATATATATTGGTAAAAAAAATAACATAAATAGTATACATGAAAAGGCTAAAATTCTTTGTACATGTATCATTTTTTTTATGGTTAATGAAAACTCGGTGATAAATTTCCCTATTCGGAGCCAATATAAAAAATTTATACTAGAAGTAAAAGCATATGCCTCAATTTCCGGCTTCAAAAATAGAATTCCGAAGTCCCCTGTACTATAATTGTAGGAACTTCGGAATTTATGAAGGTAATTATCTGTTTACGACTTCACATCGATAAACTCAGTGATCTGTTGCTCCCGGACTTTAATCTACTCCTTAATCATCTTTTTAATCACCCTTTCGCCATTCTCTGCCTCAATAACGATCAGGTAGATGCCATTCACCAAGCCATCCGTTGGGATGGTCATGAGTTCGGAGCCCGAGGCATTCGTTTCGAGCACCCTCTGGCCGATCAGGTTGGTGATCGTTATTCTGCTCACGTTCTGAATGTTTTCTAGCTTGATGAAATAGCTGAACGGGTTGGGGAATACCCTCAGGTTGGCAAGCAAGCTGGTCTCCACGTTGTCGATTAGGGAGAAGGTGGCGGTAATGGCTTTATCGGCATCCATGGTGATACTCTCAATGGCATCGATGGATACCAGATCGCCAGTCCAACCGTCGAACTTCCAACCCTCGGTGGGTATGGCCTCCAGATCAAACACGGTACCCTCCTCAATTGTAATGGGAACGGTGTATGCCTCGCCATTAACTTCCACGCTGCCGTTACCCACAATGGTAATGGTGAGCGTATACTGGGTTGGAGCAATCTCACTGAAGGTGGCTGTGATGGCCTTATCAGCGTTCATGGTGATGGTGGTGGTGGCTTCGAGAGCCTCTGCCACCTCGCCTGTCCAACTCTCGAACTGCCAGCCCTCGTTGGCAATGGCCTCCAGATCGAGTACCGTGCCCTCGTCAACTATGATGGGAGCGGTGTAAACGTCACCATCAACTTCCACCGTTCCGCTTCCCACAATGGTGATGGTAAGTGTGAACTGCGGTATTGTAATCTCGCTAAAGGTGGCGTTAACCGCTTTATCAGCGTTCATGGTGATGCTCTCGTTGGCATTGTTCGATACCAGATCGCCTGTCCAGCCATCGAACTGCCAGCCTTCGGTGGCAATGGCCTCCAGGTCGAGTACGGTGCCCTCGTCAACAGTAATGGGCATGGTGTAAGTGTCGCCATCCACCTCAACGCTGCCATTTCCAACGATGGTGATGGTAAGCGTGAACTGCGGTGTAGTTACCTCGCTGAAGGTGGCAGTGATGGTCTTATCGGCATCCATGGTAATGCTCTCGCTGGCATCGGTGGATACCAGATCGCCACTCCAGCCATCGAACTGCCAGCCTGTGGCGGCTATGGCCTCCAGGTCGAGCATGGTGCCCTCGTCCACTACAACAGGTACGGTATAGGGTTCGCCATCCACCTCAACGCTGCCATTTCCAATGATGGTGATGGTAAGCGTGAACTGCGGTATTGTAATCTCGCTAAAGGTGGCGGTAACCGCTTTATCAGCGTTCATGGTGATGCTCTCCATGGCATTGGCTGATACCAAATCACCCGTCCAGCCATCGAATTGCCAACCTGTGGTGGCAATGGCCTCCAACTCAACAACGCTTCCCTCCACAAAATACATAACTTCCGTGTAAAGGGATCCCTGCACTTCCACTGTACCGTTACCAACTATCTGAATGGTAAGGGAGTACTCAACCTCTGGAATTTGACTAAAGGTAGCTGTAATAACCTTATGGCCGTTCATAGTGATGGTTTCCATGGCATCTGTAGATTCCAAATCACCGCTCCAGCCATCAAACTGGTAACCTGCTGAGGGGATTGCCTCCAGCTCCACTTCGGAACCCTCATCGAAAATGATTATGTCAATATATTCCTCTCCATTCACCTCCACAGATCCACTACCAACAATTATCAACGTTAGGGTATACTGTGAGGTAGTCGGTTCGGTAATGGAAGCAGTAGTTGTAGGAGCCCCCATCAACGATAAGGTGTAGTTTTCACTATCTATTCCATCAAGGGTAGAGCCATCGGTTAAGACAACCAGAATGTCCTCCCCAACGCCGGCATCCACAAAGGCAGCAACGGGTACCAGAAGCACATCGTCGCCATCTACCATGTTGCTTAGCGTTAAGCTGTTATAATCAATAGTGGCTGCGGTGGTGCCATCGTACTCCTTATCGAACACGGTGAACATACCCCCAATGGTTAGCTCTCTGGCAGTAATATCGGCAGCGGCTATTCCATTGGTGGAAGCTAGAATATAGTTTCCTGCATCGGCTCCGCCGTTTATGGCGATATCGCTATAGTTTACGATTTTATCGGTGCCCACATTTTTATCTTCAAAAGCTGCAGTGTATGTGAACTCTAGTTCATCTCCAGTTAACCTGTCATCGTCAAAGCCTGTACCCATAACGGTAGTGGTACCATCGTACTCCTTGTTTTCAGCAGTAAAGTTACTGAGGATAAGGGTGCGCGGATCAACTGTAAGCGTCAACTCCACGTCGGTAGCAGCGTTATAAAATTCGTTACCAGCCTGTGAGGCGGTGATGGTGGCGGTACCGGCACTTATAATGGTTAGGGTGTTTCCAACTACTATTGCCACATCCTCGTTACTCGACTGGTACGAAACCTCCAACCCGCTGGTGGCGGTGGCGGTAAGGTTTATATCATCACCACCGTAGGTGGCAGAGAGGATTTGATCCCAATCGATGATCTGGTTGGCCTTGTTGGTAACCCTGAAGGTTTTGCTAAACCCGTTGGACTGGCTATAGAACTCCGTTTCGGGGTACTTCACGGTGATAGTGGCGGTACCAAGACCTACGGCGGTTAACTGGCTGCCAACTATTTCAGCTACTGCAGGATTGCTGGATATGTACTCAATCTCCTCCGATGGCCCCTCTGATGGTGCAGTTAAAGGAACTAAATCACCATAGGTAGCATCCTGCGGCAAGGTCTGCGTCCAGGCATTGGTCATTACCTGCGAGTGCTTAACCTTTTGCACATTGGCTGGGATGTTTTTCAGTATTGGATATGGCGATGTGTTTTCGTCCATTTCCCAAACCGTTTCGAAGTCCCAAGCATTGCCATCCCAGTTGGCTGCCGTTGTGTAGAAAGCCTCGCTCTTAAGCTGTTCAAGGCTTGCGTTTTGGCCGTTCTCGTTTGTAAGTGTTCCAGTATTAACTTTGCTGCTGTTTACGTACATATCGGCCCAGGCGTAGTTGTTGGATAAATCACCCAAATAATTTTCACCAATTACTCTGTTGATATACCCGTCCTGAATCACTAAGCAGCTTACATTAGCGGCTATGGAAACGCTGTTGTGTACATTTGTATTACTGCCGCTCCCCAACACACCGCTTATACCTTCATTATCTATGTTTGCTTTAATTTCCCCGGAGCTGTAGGTGTATTGAATTATGCCATCTCTGCTGTAACCAGAGACTCCACCAGTATAGTTTTTAGTCGACACAATGCTTCCAGTGCTATATGAGTTTTGTAGTTCAATTAAGTCGCAAAAACCTACAATACCTCCCAAATATTCATTGCCCGAAATATTTCCAGCATCGAAGCAGCCTGAAATAATTGACATATAAGCATCTCCAGCAATGCCGCCAGCTTGTTGATTTACATCGTAAATGCTACCCGTAAACCAGCAATCAATTATTTCAGAATAGTCAGTTGCTTGTCCAGCTATACCTCCAACTACTTGGTAGAATGAGAAAAGTTGACAAGAGCTGCTGCTCAAAGAAATGTTTGTGTTGTAGGCGTAACCAACAATACCACCACCGCGCTCATCCACACCCTGGATACTACCCGAAGAATGACAGTTTGAAATTGTTGAGCCAGCTGAAAATCCCGCTAAGGCTGCTACTTTAGCATTTCCTAAAATATCAACATTAGAAAGTGTTACGTTTTCGATATACGCATATTCAACTTCACCGAATAGACCAACCGAAAGATTTAAAGGGCTATTGATGGTAAGGTTGCTTAGGGTATAACCCTCACCCAAAAATTTTCCAGAAAAAGGATTGCCGTTTTCCCCAATTGGCTCCCAGTTTGCAATGGGCGACATATCGATATCGTTCATCAGAATATAATGGGCATTCAAATCAAGCCTTACAGCATCCAGTTGAGCGAGGTTGTAAATTTCATGAGGATCGAGTTCGGTTCCTTCGCTATCCCATACTACCAGCGATATAATTGCGGTGGCTGGGCTAAAGAAGTTGTTGCCGTCGATTTTGGCCGATATCATTGCGCCACCAGAGGAGTTAACCGTAAGCGTTGTGCCAGCTATGGATGCCACATCTGAGTCGCTCGATTCGTAGTAAATGGTTGAGCCAGTTGCTCCGCCTACGGCGGTTAGCGGTACATTATCTGTTACAGCTAGACCTGTTAAATCATCGTCCCAAATGATGTGCTGTGCATGCTTGAATGCTTGTAATTCAGCGTCTATACCCTGAAGGATTGGGCATGGCGATTTGGTGTGGTCAAATGTCCAAACTTCTTCAAAATCCCAGGATGCAAGAAGAATAAATCCCCCTTCATCATCACTAAGCTCATCAAAGGTTGCATTTAGCCCATTATTATTGTCGAGTTCGCCACCAACTATTTGTGAATTGCCAACGTACATATCGTCCCAAGCGTAGTTGTTGGAAAGGGTGGTTGACGACACTAACTGACCGGCAATTCTAGCGTGATTGGTACCTCCATTTAGCCAAGCATTGGCTGCAAAGCTATTGCTAATGCTTGAACTAGCAAGATATCCCACTATTCCGCCACTCTCATTGCCAAGGTTTTTGATAATCCCTGTACTATAGCAACCGATTAAAGCCGATGTGCTCGATAGGTCTCCTGCAATGCCTCCAACGGTGTAATAACCTGCAACCTCGCCTGTACTATAGCAGGCCGATACGGTTACGGATAAAGCTCCTGCGCCAACAATTCCTCCTATACTAGTGCTTCCTGTAACATTGCCGTGATTGAACGATTTTTCGATTACAACCGTTTGTGTTGCGTAGCCTGCTATGCCTCCTATGGAACTTTCGGTTCCTGAAACATCGGCAATGTTGTAGCAGTTTGTAATGGTGCTGTTGCGGATATCGCCAACAATTCCGCCTATTTCACCCCAGCCTTTTATTGGTCCAGCATTGCTACATCCCTCTATAGTAGTATTTTGAGCATATCCTGCAATACCTCCTAAACGATACTCTTTCGAACCAACCTCACCTGTATTATGGCAGTTCGAAACACCTCCCTCTTGTATAAATCCAACTATACCCCCAACTTCGTTAAAGCCATTAACCTTTCCAGAGTTTTGACAATTCATAATGCTTTCAACATTAATTATGTAGCCAACAACTCCTCCAATATTATTGGCACCAATGATATTTCCCGAGTTACTGCAATTGTTAATGCTACCCCAGGTTTCACCCACAATGCCTCCCACTGTATTTGTATTCCAGTCGCCCGATATGCTACCAGTGAAGGTGCAATGCGAAATAATTCCATCGCTATCCTCATAGCCAACAATACCCCCAACCCCCACAATGCTGTATGCATTAATTGATACCGAACTGGTGCATTGAGTAAACTGGGTATTATATGAATTACCTACCAAACCCCCAATATACTCGCCCCCATTGGCTTCAATAACACCCGATACGATACAGCTATGAATAAGACCCCCTTCTGTTTCTTGAGCAATTGCCCCAATGTGCGAGGTTGCTGAGAGGTTCACGTTGGCTAACGTTAAATCCTTTATGTAGTTATACTCCTCCGATTCGGGAGCAAAGCACCCGAACAACCCTGTTATCTGCTCCCTACCGTGAATATTCAGGTTGCTAAGGGTATGCTCATTGCCATTGAAACTACCCGTGAATGGCGTGCCCTGAGTGCCAATGGGTTCCCAGTTCTCAATGCTGCCCATATCGATATCGGCAACCAGTTTGTAGTGGGCGGCAAGGTTGCTTCGCACACCGTTGAGCTGCTCGAGGGTGCTGATTTCGTAAGGATTCTCAGGAGTACCCTGTCCATTGTAAATCACAACAAGCCGTGTAAATGTTGCGGGTGAGTAGAATTCGCTGCCGGCAATGTTGGCGGTAATTTCCACCCCACCGGTTGTGTGGAAGGTGAGTTCATCGCCTTCGATGCTAGCAACAGTAGGGTTTGATGAGGTATAGGTAATGGGGCGGTTTACGCCGCCATCGGCGGTGAGTTCAAAGGGTTCTGTAATAAGTGTATTTGGGAGCTCCTGTGCCCAGGTAACTACCTGTGCATGAAGTACTTTTTGTATATCGGCATCAATTGCCTGAAGAATGGGGTACGGAGAAATGGATGTGTTTTGCGTCCAGATAACGTCAAAATCCCAAGCCTCGGTATCCCAATTATCGGCGTTTGAATAGAAATCAGATGATGATAACTGGGTAATTTCGGCATCTAGACCAGAAACGTTATCGAGTTCTCCTCCAGTTATTTTATTGTCATTTACATATAAACCATCCCAGCCATAATTATTTACAAAAGTATTTGCACCATCGTTGTCGGTAATTAATCGGCCTGCGGCTCCGTTAGAAAGCACCTTGGCGTTAAGTGCTACGCTGTTCTTAATGGTTGAGTTGGTCATATCGCCTGCAATTCCACCAGACATATTAATGCTCGATACAACTCCGGTAGCGTAACAGTAATTCAGAGCAACTCCGGTTTCGGCTTTCCCAACAATACCTCCAGCCCTATTGTTAGCAGTGCTGGTAATGCTTCCTGTGGAGTAGCAATGCTCAGTTGAACCCCCAATAATGAAACCAACAATTCCTCCAACATTGTTTTTCCCTGTAACTGCACTTTTGCTAAAGCACTTTTCGATTAAGGAATTATTTACAGAAAAGCCCGCTATTCCACCAATATCATTTCCGTTTTGAGATAATATGCTACCTGTAGTGCTTGAATATCTGATAAAACCATTACTAATCCCTCCGGCTATTCCTCCCACATCGTCTGATTCTGCGTTAATATTGCTCGAACTATTGCAATTGCTAATTCCATAGGTTAGGCTTTTATCATTGCCTTCGCTTTCTTCTATCTTAAATGGTCCAAGGTCAAAACCACCAACAATACCTCCAACAAAGTTACTTCCGGTGATATCGCCTGAACTCTCGCATTCTTCAATTGTTCCGTCCTGAAAGAATCCCACAATACCGCCTACAAGGTGTGCACTTTCGCTTACAATAGTGCCAGTATTTGTGCAGCCTGTTACATTGGCAAATTCTGTTCGCCCTGCAATGCCTCCTATCATACTATTTGTTCCTTCAATGGTTCCCGTAAAGTGACAGTCCGTAACCTCAAGTTTGGATTCTGATTTTGATACAGTACCCATATGGCCAGCAATGCCGCCAATATTATTGCTCCCTTCAATTGTTCCTGAAAAAGTGCAATTGTCCATAGCATTCTCTGTTCCAGTAAAGAAATAGTATCCCACTATACCACCAACACTAGTTGTTCCGGATATTTGGGAGGAAGATTGGCAATTAAATATCTGCGAATTCTCAGTTGAACCGGCTATGCCTCCAATATGATTATTTCCTGATACAGAGCCAGAAGAAGTAGAATTGCTAACTGAAGCGGAATACATCATACCAACGATACCTCCAATTTTATTCTCTTCTCCAATAACTTCACCGGTAAAGGTGCAGCCGCTAATAATTCCACTTCCAATTGCTCCAGTTATGCCACCCACCAAAGCTACACCCGATATTTCGCCCGAACTCGAACAGTTATCAATATTTGAATCGCCGTTACCCACAATCCCGCCAATCTCGTCGTAACCCGAAACGTTACCCGATGCAGTGCAGTGGCTAATGGTGGAGTTCATTGAATAGGCTGCAATTCCTCCGGCATCGGATCCAGTGCCAACATTTACATCTACAGAATTTGTGCTGTACGAAATATTTGAGTGTTCAAGGTAACCTATAACTCCACCGGAGTATCCTGTAGCGGTTACACTGCCTTCGGAATGGCAATTGGTAATATCGCAGTAGTAAGCATAGCCAATTACCCCTCCGTTAAAATCCCCAGTTGAAGTTAGCGTGATGTTGGATTGGCAGTTGGAAATGGTTGTGTAGGCAGCATACCCTGCAACTCCGCCAGAGTATCCATCACCATTTACAGAACCTGTAAAATTACAATTGGCAAGAATTGCATTATCATAAGGTTCGGCCTTTTCGCCTCGGGTTTTGGGTGTATCCATATCGCCTTTCTTTGTGTCGTTTTCGCCTTCGATGTAACCAACTATACCTCCGTTATATTCACCACCACCTGTTACAGTACATGAACTTGAACAGTTAGATATCCCCAGATTTGTGGCCGATTTAGCCTTACCAAAACCATAGTAATTTAAACCACTAACTAATCCTCCAGCCATGTAGGATCCTGTAACGCTACCCGAACTGTGGCAGTTATAAATGTGCGATTGCCCCGCTTCGGCTACGAGGGCTCCAGTATTGGAATTTCCAACTATGTTAACATTAATAAGTGTAAGGTTTTTGATGCTGTCGCCTGGAGTTATAGGTTTAAATTGACCAAACAGACCTACCCATGATTCGAGTGGCCGGTTAATGGTTAGGTTGCTAATTGTATTGCCTCCACCATCGAAACTACCAGTAAATATGTTCGGGTTATATTGGCCAATAGGCGCCCACCCCGCATCGCCCCATGCATCGTAGCCTTCACCACCCTCGGCAAGGTATTCGGCAAGGTCAATATTATTCATTAGCAAAAAGTGCTTATCGAGGTGGTTGCGAACAAGGCTAAACTCCCGTGCATTGGTTATCTGGTAAGGAGTGCCAACGCTACCATCGCCATCGGGGAATTCAAACTCCTCGTAGCCTGGCAATGGATCCTGGGTGTTGGCAACCAGGTATGGATAGGAAGAACTTCCATTAGCAGCCAGCTCCAAATTCCACACCGCATCGAAATCCCAGTTGGTAAAGGTAGATTTCTTCTTCATCTCGGCAGTGGTTTTGCCAGTGGCTCCACCAAAGGTTGATGTAGCGCCGGAGGTTTGGGTGTTCCAGAAGTTATCGGCCATAGCATAACCACCTCCATTATCTACTTCACCGCAAAAGCCTTTGTTATCCTGTGGGTTATCATTGAATATTACCTGGCCTGTAGAGTAAGATTTGTAAATCTTACCTTGCATATTATATCCAATAAAACCACCGAAATTTGTTTGCGACGATGCTGGTACTCGTGTTACATTGCCTAAACTATAGCAATTGTTTATTTGCCCGTAGCTTAAGTTTCCAATAAAGCCTCCAGCATATCGATCCCCTTTCACATTGCCAGTAGCATAGCTATAAGTGATAATTGCCGATGAACTAGTACTACCAATCAGACCTCCTACAAACTGATAACCTTCAATATTTCCGGTTGCGTATGATCTTGTGACACCTGTGATAGAATTGCCGCATAGACCCCCTACTGTGGAGTATCCATTGATATTAACCAACGAATAACAATCCTGAACATTACCTCGGTTGGTGCCAACTAATCCCCCAACATTTACATATCCAACAATTTCGCCCTCAACTCCTAGATTTTTAATTATACTTCCAGTGTTTGATACTCCGAAAAGACCAATATTTGATTCTGTACCTCTGTTGATAAACAGGTTTTCAATCTTTTTACCATTCCCATCAAACTTTCCACCAAACCTGTTTGCATCGGTTCCGATGGGCAACCAACCGGCATCGCCCCAAACATCATAGCCATCGCCGTCCACAGCAAGGTAATCGGTTAAATCAATGTCATTTATCAATATGAAGTGCTTGGTGGCATGTTCGCTCCCAAGGTAGTTGCGTACAAGGTTAAGCTGCTGTGGTGTAGAAATCTGGAATGGATCGCCCTCAGTGCCATCGCCACCAGCAAAAGTTAACTCTTCGTAGCCAGGTAGCGGATCTTGGGTGTTATTTTTAAGGTAAGGATAGCTTATGTAGCCACTGGTGGAAGGTGAAATCGACCAAGTATCATTAAAATCCCATTCGGTAAAGGTCGATTTCTGCTTCATCTCAGCGGTGGTTTTACCGGTTGCTCCGCCAGCGGTTGAGGTTGTACCGGAGGTTTCGGTATCCCAGAAGTTCCCTGTCATCTCGTAATTTCCCCCAGTGGTAACATTTCCGCAAAATCCTCTCCCATTGATAATTACCTCGGCTGGTGTTTTTAACCAACCCGTTGAGTAGCAATTTATCACTTTACTCTGAATATTTCCCCCAACAAATCCGCCATAGTCTGTATAAGATGCATGTTCAGTTACAGTTATATTACTTCGGCTATATGAATCGTTAATAATGCCCCCCGAATAGTTAAATGCAACTATACCACCTAGTCCAAAGCCATTACCAGTAACTGATCCTTTAGAATAGCAGAAACTGATTGTTGAATAATTTAACCCAACCAGGCCACCAACCCTTGTTGTACCAATTATAGTACCTGATACATAGCAATTTATAATTGTACCATAATTATACGATGCAAGACCTGCAACCCAATGCTGACCTATTAAGCTGGCACTTTCATCGATTTCGATTCCCAGATTTTCAACCTTACCATTTACCCCTAAATACGAAAAAAAGCCTATGTATGATGAAGTTGGCTGATTAATTTTAAAACCAGTTATCTTTTGTAAATTTCCATCCAACTTACCTTCAAAACGATTTGTATTGTTCCCTATTGGCAGCCAAAAACTTCCTCCATTATACCCTAGATTACCCTCGGATAGATAAGTAGTTAAGTCAATATCGTTCATTAACTTAAAGTACTTATCGCTGTGACCACTACCAATGTAGTTGCGAAGGTTGTTGAGATGTTCGGCAGTTACAATCTGGTAAGGATCACCTTCGGTTCCATTACCATTATCAAACTGCGCATTAACACTGCTGCTTAACAGAAGCATTGCGGTTAATAGAAAAAGTAATTTTTTCATAGTGTTTGGTTTTAGGTTAGTTACAATTATTTATGTTGTTGGTTTCCATACTTAATACTACTTATCATAATTTGGTTTAGCTTGCGGAGAATGGCTGAATTCTTTTCCATTATACTGGATACAACGCAAGCACTCGACTCATCCACAACCAGTTCCTCAACCAATTGCTGAATCTCCCTGCACACCCCAAAGCATTCATCTACCCTATTTTCGCTTAAAAACTTTTCGGCCTTGATAAGTTGGTGTTTAGTATAATGGATTGTTTTCAACTAATAAATTTATGCATTTTTTTAATCACATTTTTTTGTAAAGCTATAGCAATGCTAACCCAAAATCAATCCGTAAAATTTCGTAATTTTTTATCCGTAATTTGTGCAAATAATTGAAAGAAAGAATAAGTAAAATATGCATATTAAATAAGAAAACCCGTCTGGTTATGAAATCAGACGGGTAATGATAAAAAGGGATGTATAAAATTTATTTTGTATCAATTATTCGTACGAACCTTTTTTAATTGCTTTATAGTCTTTGCTCATAAACTCACCCATCGCGATCATGTGTTTTATCTTCATATCATCATCAAAAAGGAGCACATCTGCATCCTTGCCAACGGCAACTCTTCCTTTCTGCTTTAGTTTAAGGGCATCTGCAGGGTTTGATGTAACCACTTTAAGGGTCATTTCAAGGGGGATATTTTCATCCTTAACTGCATCAACCACCTCGCGTAGGTTTGCGCTGGGAAGTCCCATTTCGAGCTGTTTCAGTTCGCCTGTAACGGGGTCGAAATCGGGTAGCGATCCGCAGGCATCAGAAGTAAATGTGATATGTTCAAGGGGAACACCTGCATCGGTGAGAAGCTTTATGCATTTGGAGGGTTTAATCTCGTACTGAGGAAAGTATGGGTAGGAGCTGGTTGTGATATCAACCCAGCCCTTTTTACCGTACTCCTTGGCATCCTCAAAAATATAATCATTCCTGTTGCAATGGGTTGGGTAGAACTGCTTGTAGTTGAGCTCGCTCTTGGCCACTGCATTGTGAATGGGCTGGAATGGATTTTTCGCATCGCCCATGTGGATATTGATAATTCCGGCTTTACCACCAAGCATGCCACCCACACGAGCATGCTCGGTAATCCGGATTAACTCCTCAGTGGTAGGAAACGACGAACGATGGTCGGAAATGGCCACCTCTCCCACTCCAATCACTTCATCGATAAGGGCAATATCGCGACCTACCTCTCCTGTAATCGTTGGTGTGGGAATTTGGTAAGCACCGGTATAGATCCATGCTGAAACGCCCTCGGCTCTAAGGCCTTTGGCCTTCATCAGTACGCTCTCCACGCTTCTGGTTATTCCATCGGTACCCAGGCAACCAATTACGGTGGTTACGCCGCCATCGATGAGCATGCTCAACTGCAACTCCGGGGTACGTGTTGCAGGTCCACCTTCCCCACCAGCACCAGCAATATGAACGTGCGCATCAATGAAACCTGGCGTTAGTTTTAATCCTTTGGCATCAATGACTTCACAGACAGAATTATTTGGGAAATCAATTGAATCTTCTATTGCTAAGATAATTTTCCCTCCCAAAAGAACATCTTTTTTCCCTAAAAAGTCGGGTGAGTAAACCTCAGCATTTTTAATCAATATCATTGACATATGATTCATTTTAAGATAAATACTTAATAAGAACTATAATTAATCATAAAAATACTATAATTAATTATACAACAAGCATTTGTTTGGATTTGTTTACTATGTAATAGTATAAAAAAAGAGGCTCTATTATGAGCCCCTTCAAATATTTTCATATTATTATGAACTACTTTGTAGCATCCTCAAGTCTTTTCATTATAGAGAAGATAAATAATGCGGAAAGCAAGCAGCAAACAATAAATATAGCCCAAAGTTGCCACAAATCAAGTTTACCCCAAAACTTACTTCCAATAAATAAGAATTTATTCCCAACAGCAGTAGCTAAAAGCCAACCACCCTGCATTAAGCCCTGGAAACGTGGTGGGGCTACCTTCGAAACAAAGGATAATCCCATAGGGCTAAGGAATAGTTCGGCAATAGTGAGAATAAGGTAGCTGCTAATCAGCCAGTAAGGAACAACTCTTGAAGAATCGGGAACCGGATTGTATTTAGTAATTCCACTAGCATCCACATATTGAAGTTCATTTGGTGACACCAGGTTTACCGAAGCTACCAAAACAATAACAAAACCAACTGCGGCAATAATCATCCCAATACCAATCTTCTTTGGAGTTGAGGGTTCAAAGTTATTCTTGCGCATCCATGCAAATACGCCCATAACTGGGAAGGTTAAAGCAACGATGAAAAGAGGGTTGAATGACTGGAAGACCTCAGGTGCTATAGCGTTGTCTGAAGTATAGCCGGAAATAAAGTAGTAGGTAAGATAACCTAACCCCAAAAACATTGCTGCTCCAATCAATTTCTGAGACATTGCCTTACGGCTAAGAATCATAAAGAAGCCGGCAAGAGCACCTATAAACGATAAAATGGATTCAAGGTTGAAGAATACGTTTGTGAATGCACCAACTGTCTTCACTGTGTAGTCGCGGGCAAAGAAAGTAAGCGTTAAACCATTCTGATGGAACGACATCCAGAAAAAGATCACCACAATAAACACCATAATCAATGACATCACCCGGGGACGCTCTTCCTTTGTGGATATTTGCACAATCCAGGCAACAAAACCTATAAATAAACCAACAGCAGCTCCTAATGCTACGTCTTTCATCAGAACATAGAAAATTACAGAGGTTGTAACCATTAAACCTAAAGCCAGAAGTATTGCAATCGGACTGGCTGTTGAGTTAGCCTTTGAACCACCATTCTCCTTAGTTGCACTGTTAGCAACTTCTTTGGAAACACTTGGCAGGTACTTATTAAAAATAATGTAAACTAAAAGTGAAATAATCATCGCTCCTGCAGCTATTCCAAATGCATAGTTATACCCCTTAGCAAAAGCATCTATATACTTTGACGCAAATTCTGAAAGATCTGCAACTGCAGCACCGGACACATAATCAGCTAGATTTTGGAATGTGGCTAAATCGCTAAGTTCGCCACGGGTAAATGCATGACACATGGCTGGTAAACTACCATCGTGCAGAAAACCTTGTGTTGACAGGAACCAGTTACGAATCCCGGTGGCTACAAATGGGGCGAAAAATGCACCAATATTGATACCCATGTAAAAAATCATGAATGCTGTATCACGAACGCTAGAGTACTTGGGATCGTCGTACATTTGTCCAACTACGGCCTGTAGGTTTCCTTTAAACAATCCATTTCCAAGAGCAATGGTAAGCAAACCCAATAAACTTAACCATAGGTAACTTACATCGGCTTGCGTGGGATATGCCATTAGCACATACCCGGCAAACATTACAATAATTCCTATTAGAATTACAAACTTATATTTACGGGTTGCATCGGCAATAATAATCGCCTGCAACACTTTCCGATAAGCCATATTTTGCCTGTAAGAATAGCACCAAAATAGCCATCATTGTATAAAATCCAAAACGCTCTCCCATATTAGAGAAGAATGCAACCAGTAGTCCTTTCGGGTGACCTTTAAGCATGATTTAGTGTTTTTTAGTTAATATTATTTTCGCTTTTTTTAATTTTCGGTGGCAAATATAATTATTTTTTTATCTTAGCCAATTAACTAACTCCATGACGTGTTAAAAAGTTATAAGCAATTGATTTAATGGTTAAAGAGTATTATTTTTATTGTATTGATAAAGACCTGAAAGGCAATAGTTTAAAATTGTTATATTTTTGTTAAATAATTATCCATTATTAATCATTTAAAAAACCTAGCTATGAACTTGAAATCTTATTTATCATTGATTACCTTAACTACATTGCTTTTTTTCTCCTGTGCTGAAAAAACATCAAAATCACATTCAAAAGAACAAGAAATCACTCCTCAAAAAGAATTTTTCAATCATTTTAAATTGCTTGAAGGGAAAAAATTTGCAGGAAAAGAAGTATTTATTGCCGAGGGTATTGATAGTTGGGCAAATCTGGAATTGGAAATGTATGTACGCGAATTTGCTGATACTATTGTTTATATTCCTTTCAGAGTTGGAGAAAATACTTCACGAACCTGGATGTTGATCATGGAAGGAGAAAACACACTTCGTTTCCGACACGATCACCGTCATGATGATGGTACACCAGAGGATCTTAACCTCTATGGGGGTTACGGCACCAACGAAGGCTCTGCTTACAGGCAAGTATTCCCAGCCGACGATTTCACATGCCAAATGCTTGAACGCATTTGCGATAACGAATGGACCGTTGAGTTCTCTGAAGATATTTCGACTTATAGCTACTCCCTAAGGAAAGCTGGAGTATTAATAATTCAAATCGATTTTGATTTGAATAATCCCATCGAGTAGCCAAAATAAAGAGGCTGTCTCAAAAGTCAGAATAAATTTATTTGCCACTAAAATGACACCTTTTAAGACAGCCCCTTATTCTTATAAGTATTCAGCAGGTACGTAAATAGGCCCATCGGGACCCAAAGGTATTCCCAGTAACATCCAAATTACCAGTAACACAATCCAACCAATGGTTAGCATAACAGTGTAGGGTAACATCGTGGAGATAATGGTTCCCACACCATACTTTTCATCGTACTTTTGGGCAAATGTAACGATAAGTGCAAAGTAACTCATCATTGGGGTTATAAGGTTTGTAACGGAATCGCCAATGCGAAATGCTGCCTGTGTCAACCCGGGGTGATATGGTGGATCGATAAGCATTAGCATGGGTATGAAAACCGGGGCCATTATAGCCCATTTAGCCGAAGAGCTACCCATGAACATATTAATGAATGCGGAGAGTAAAACGAAGGCTAGTATTAGGGTAACTCCGGTTAAACCAATACTTTGAAGGGTATGAGCACCCCTGACTGCCAGAATAATACCCAAGTTGCTATAGTTGAAAAAGTAAACAAATTGGGCAGCAAAAAATACCAGAACAATATAGCTTCCCATTCCACTCATTGACTGCCCAAGGTGCCTGGCCACATCTTTATCATTTCTAATTGTCCCAACAGTTACACCATAGGCAATACCTGGAATAAAGAATATTAGCAGGATTGCAATAATGATATCGTTTAGAAACGGTGAGTGAAGTGCCGAGCCGGTTTCAGGATCTCTGAGCAATCCATTTTCGGGAATAACTGTAAGCGCAAGTCCAATGATTGTAACTAGCAAAGCAATACCTGCCATTCGTAAACCCTTCTTTTCCTTTGGTGTCAACTGCTCGATGGATAATTTTTCAGCATTACCCTTATATTTTCCCAAACGGGGTTCTACTATTCTCTCGGTGACCCAAGTACCTATTAGCACTATTAAAAAGCTGGAAACAAACATAAAGTAGTAGTTAACAGCAGGGTTTATTATCTTACCCGGGATAATCATCTGGGCGGCCGATTCAGATATTCCAGCAAGAACCGGATCGATGGAGCCAATAAAGAAGTTGGCACCAAATCCTCCGCTCACACCGCAGAATGCTGCTGCCAATCCAGCCATAGGGTGCCTACCCAACGCATGGAAAATCATAGCACCCAAAGGGATAAGTATTACGTAACCCGCTTCCGATGCTAAATGCGATAGAATGCCAGCAAACACTATTGCTCCAGTAACCAGCTTCGAAGGTGCGCTGAGTACCAATGAGCGAATCATGGTGGTAAATAGCCCTGATCCTTCGGCAACCCCAATACCGATCATCACCACTAGAACATATCCAAGGGGCGGAAATCGAAGGAAATTATCAATGATATTGCTATAAATCCATCTAAAGCCATCGGCACTCATCAGGTTTTTGGCCACAAACACGGTTCCATCAACCGGATGTACAGCATGTGCCCCCAATTTATGTCCGATCCAGGAAATAAAAACAACGAGTAAAGCCAAAAGGGCAAAGAGCGTTGCAGGATGAGGAAGTTTATTGCCAATAATTTCTACATAGTCTAAGGAACGGACAAAAATTTTACCTGATATTTCACGAACCCGTATTAAAATAGTTTTCATCGATTTATCAATTTATTTTATTGATCAGGTTGTAGGAAATGGTCGCCAGTTTTTTCAATAACATTCTTCTTCCAGCTCTCAGGATAATCGGGATGTTTGGGGCTAAGGGGAAATCCCCATGGATTTCGTAAAAATTCACCATCCTTCTCATGCTTCACATTGCCATCGAGGTACTTAACCAGTAGGAAATTGCCTAAATCGCGCCATTGGTTAACCACATTATTGGCCGAACTGTGCGAAAATTCGGTAAGAAACTGCAAGGCAAGTTGTGGGTTTTTCTTGTATAGTTCCTGCGCACCAGCATCAATGGCAGGCACCATAGTCTCGAACCTCTCCTCAAACTCCTGCTGTGCTTTGCGAATATCAACTATAGCCCTATCGTAAAAAAGGTAGGCTGTATGGGCGACACGGTTAAAAACCCAAAAAGCAGCATCATCGGAATAGGTAAGAATGTCTCCATTTTCCTCAGAGAATGAATACGGAACACTCGTAATACCGCAGTAAAAGGGAACGTGTACCGAAGAACCAGCATCGTCAACGCCGTACCAGAATATCCCCCCAATCGGATTAGGTAACCAATTGCGCATCTGAGCGACCCACGAAAAAGCCGATTGCTGGGTAACGGTCACCCGCTCGTTAAAATAGGTTTTACCCTCGTATTTCCAGGTGAGTGGTCGCCACCTGTAGGGTAAGGCATGCATTCCTGCACCAATATCCTTGGTCATATCCAGCTCTGTACCCTGCAAGTAATTACGCTTAAAGTGCATTAAATCGCGCGGAGTTAATTTTCTGTTGGGCTTGATATACAATGGCATTCTTGGGCTTTTCGATACGCCTGTGGCGTAATCCCAATACTGTTTCATATCGTCATTCACCTGATCGAACATTGCCCATACTCGCAGCTCACAAAAACGTGCTGCCCCAAAATCAAGGGGTGCGTAGGCATCGGAAAAACTAAAATCCTTATCATCCCCACCAAAATATCCTTTTGCACGGGCAAAATCAATCACATCGTGAGCGTAAACCACTTCAATGTCAGGTTCAAAAATCTTATCAATATTTTTTGAACTGATTGACTTTACACCATCCTCTTTGGGGAAAGTAGTTATTCGGGCATGATTGGCATGGGCGCTAACATATCCATCGGGAATACGAATGGCTACCCACACCGCTCCCCTATTGGCATTAAAGGTTTTCTTGGTTTTCCTGTCAGTTTTAATATCCACACCTTTCCCTATCAACTCCAATATCCAAACTTCGTTAGGATCGGCAATGGAATATGATTGCCCGGAGCTGTAGTAGCCATACTTTTCAACCAGCTCAACCATCACCTTAATGGCTTCTCGAGCTGTTTTACCCCTCTGCAAGCCAAGAAACATGATGCTACCCCAGTCAATTATTCCTGTGGAATCGCTTAACTCATTTCTTCCACCAAAAGTGCTCTCGCCTATGGACACCTGATATTCATTCATAAACCCAATTACCTGATAGGTTTCGCTAGGGTAAGGGATTTGCCCCAGAGGCTTGTTGGAACTCCTGTCGTAGATGGTTTGCATTGCCCCAGCAGGCCAAGTTGCACTTGGACGAAAATACAGCTGACCATAACGGATGTGAGAATCTCCAGCGTAAGAGATCATGGTAGAACCATCGGCTGAAGCCCCGCGTGTTATTAAATAACTGGTACACGAAAAAGTATCAATACTGGTAATCATTAAAATGGCAACCAGCCAAACGATTAATGTTCTCATATTCAATAATTATTTAGTTATTCATTTTTTCAAAATGGCAAATATAGAATAAAACATAAGAATATTATTACAAAATGACATTGCTCTATGGCATGAAAAATCTTTATTAACATTATAAATCCTCACAAATGTCAATCATGATCATATGTATATAGAATAATTTATATAAGAAATAATCGAAGAAAAGGATTAGTTTTATGAAAAAATAGGGTATTGCAATTCTTTACTTGTTAAAAAGTATCCAGAGGGCTTGTTATCTTTATAAAAATTATAGCATCGTATCGTATGGGTAAAATTGTAGGAACATAATTATACAAATGGTCACCCGAGGGATTATAAACTACACCAATGGCTCTGTGTCCTATAGGTTTTAGCAATTCACTGTTGCTTCGAAGATCATCGTCAAAAATGGTATAGAATACATCCCTGCCACATCTTTTTAAAATTTCTTCTGCACTGCCCTGTGGGGCAGCAGGAATACGCATCCTCAGCATGTTTTCACCCCAACGTGAACCCGCATTCACTCTTCCTCTGTAAGTACTAAAACCAATAAGAGTCACTTCATCATCGGTATGTAATTCACGGCTTAACTGCCCAATATTAACCATACCCTCTTTCAGCATCGACGTGGCACGGGCATCGCCAATATGTGTATTATGAGCCCAAACAATACCCTTGCTATCTTCACCATGCGCAGCTAGCAAACGTGTAACCGTCTCATGCATATGCATTACCCGGCTATTCCACGAGCTTACATTGCTCCTAACTGCCAATCGGTAGTAATCCTCTGAATTAAGTACCACCTTTGCGCTTTGCTTGGCATGACTCAAAGCCTTTATATCGTTGGGGTCTGTTGATGATTCAAGGTGTTCCCGTATCACATCTACCACCCATTGCAGGTTATCGGTACATGGGGGATGTCCCCGCTGAACCGACAGAGCATACTGCCACTCATCAAATCCGAAGGCAGTGTAACAACCATAGCGTTCAAGAATTTCGGATAACGATTCGGGGAATTTGGCCTCGGCAACTCGTAGCACCTCTTCCATTGCCTCCCACTGTCCGTATACATCCATTCCGTAAAATCCAACCTTTTTTTCGAGCGGTAGCTTACTATTGAAGATTTTTAGCCACTCTACCAATTTTTCAACCTCTGTGTTCGCCCACATCCATTCAGGCCATCGATTGAATGTTTTCATCACATCCCGAGCAGTTTTGTATTCATCCGAAACTCCCTTAACGTAAAGGTTCAATCGATAAATCGAAGCCCAATCGCCTTCCACAACAATAAAGTTGAAACCTTCCTCAGCAATAAGCCTTTTGCTTATCTCGGCTCTCCAGTAGTAGTACTCGGAAGTGCCATGAGTTGATTCTCCAAGCAATACAAGTTTGCTCCTGCTGCAAACACCTATCAGATCATCAAGATCTGAACTTGTTTTCAGGTATATTGCCTTTGAACAAATAATATCCTCTAAACCTCCTCTTTCTAATTTTGCGTAACACCCTGTGTGGATAAATGAAAAAATTAGTGTGAAAAATAATAGCTCCCTCATAATACTTATTTGTGCATTATCAATGGCAATAATCTCCATTCGAGTTAAATATACATAAATTGCACTAAACTGGCAAATCAATCCAGTTTTACTTTATAATTTCATGGTTCACAAGTTTTTAATGTATTTATTTGACTAATTATCAGCGACAAAAACCCCTTCATTTTTTATGGTTCCATGCAAATAGCAAAATATTATTTCATCTATTGAAATCATTTTTCTATTTTTGCAGCCCGAAAGGAGATTGGTCCGGTAGCTCAGTTGGACAGAGCAACAGCCTTCTAAGCTGTGGGTCACAGGTTCGAATCCTGTCCGGATCACTGGTAAACAATTAGAAAAAACAATAAGACCTACTGAATTTGGTAGGTCTTATTGTTTTATTTATAATTCTAATAAAGCAACAAAAAATTAATCATCAAGCTCTTTAATTTCAGATATTTGCTTATCAATCAACTCTATCTGTTTCTTGGTTTCCTTCATAAGCTCTGTTAAAGTTTCATTTCCCTTGTTTAGGTTTTTTGTCGCCTGTGGTTTCTTTTGTATAGGTGCTTTTTTGATGCTCTCGGTTGCAGGCTTCTGCAGATCCTGAATGGATTGGATATTATCATTCTGTTTCTTTGCTCTTACAAGCAATTCGCCAAGCTGTAAAAGTGCATCAGGTTTTGAAATGTGTTCACCCTTAGGATTAAGGATTACC
The DNA here is from genome assembly GCA_964509385.1 of uncultured Rikenellaceae bacterium. Taxonomy (GTDB): domain Bacteria; phylum Bacteroidota; class Bacteroidia; order Bacteroidales; family Tenuifilaceae; genus MWFE01. The sequence continues at coordinate 11,330 of CAZDXY010000023.1, read as the reverse complement.
TTGGAATCACCTTCTCCTTCTACCTTAAAAAAGTTTACAGCTTCGGTAATCTTTTGGCTTTCCTCATAGGCATCAAAGCATTTATTCACGTAGTTATCCACCTCGGATACATCGCAACGTCCAGGTCGTGTTAACTTTTCTTCACTTTCGTCCTGAGCCTGGGTAATCGAAAAAGTGATAAATAACAATCCTACGCTTAGGACAGTTGTTTTTAGTAGTTTTCTTTTCATGATTTTATTTTTTTAGGGTTGGTTTGATTAATAAAATTAATACAATCTTTTCCAACGATCAACAAAAATCCATTTAAATCTTAACATAAACTAATATTGAGAAGATTGTGTCAAAAAATTCAGCATTTATGGGTTTTTCAACATTTTGTATTTATCGTTTTTATTTGACTAATATCGCTTAATTCTATACATTTGTTTTTTAAATCAAAATCAGGAAGAGATAATATTAAATCAACCTAAATACTAAACTAAAAACCTACTGCTATGGAAGAAAGTAAAAAGTTTGATTTTCAAAAGTTTATCGACGATTCGAAGAATGCATTGTTAAACCCCAAGGAGCATTTTGCTAATCTTGAAACCAAGGGTGGAATAGTTGAACCGCTAATAAAAGCCGTTATCTACGGAACAGTTGCCGGACTTTTCACCATGATATGGAGCTACATGTACATTGGTGGAGGCAGTATAATTGGGGGTGCCTTCGGGTTTGGTGCATTCATCGTGACCATTGTAGGCGCAGTTATAGGTGCATTTATTGGAGGTGTTGTTGTTCTAATCCTATCAGCCATCTGCAGTGGAAGCACCGATTACGAGGCCAATTTCAGGGTGGCTGTTTCTCTAATGGTGATTTTCCCTATTTCAGCATTTATGAACGTTTTAGGTGGCATTAGTTCGGCCTTAAGCACAATTGTTAGCCTTGCCATTAACCTTTATGCGCTATATATGCTTTACTATGGTTTGACCCTTACACTAAAAGGTAAGGAACAATCAGCAAAGGTAATGGGCTACGTTTTAGGTGGAATCCTTGTCTTTTTCATTGTAATAGGTTTAGCAACCCGACAGGTTGCCAAAAGGGTTACTGGTTATGGAGGTAAACGTATTGAAAGAAAACTGGAAGAGATGCAGAAAGCTGCTGAAAAAATTGCAGATGAAATGGCTGCTAAGTACGGAGAAATTGAAGAGGAGATGGAAGAAACTTCGGATAAAGTTGATAAATACGCAAGACCTGAAGAATTTCCCTCCCTGGCTGCCGAAAAAGCAGTTGGTTGGGTATCGAAAGATAACCCCGTAATTTCTGCAACGATGCTCGAAAATCTTGTTGAAGCAACTGAAGCATTAAAGGAGTTCGACAAGTCGCAACAGGAAGAAATGGCAGCCACCCTCCTAACCTTTGGTTATGACGATCCACAAAAATACGCAGCTGATTACATTGCTACAATTTCGGGATTTCAAGCCATTAAAGGGATGGAAGCGATGGAGATCATGATGAAATCATCGGAACAGGAGCAAAAGGTTGCACAAATGTATACGCTGGATCAAATGTTGGAGAGTATGGTTAAACAACCATTAATAAACGGAAAATTAACCATGGATGATCTTCATACGATCTACAATAACTGGGATTTAGCCGCTAAAATTTACGCATACAGCGATAAATAAAAATTTGTTTTTTTAAAAATATATAATCATTTGAAGAGCAACCTCAAAATTAACGGGGTTGCTCTTTTTATCGCTTAAATGGGAATCAAGGGGAACTATCTCATTGAAATTTATGATTTGAGGATGATAACCTCCTGCATTTTTAAATATATTTGCGCAATTTTTTTCGATCACTATGAAAACTTTTTCTACGATTATCCTCCTGGTGCTATCCAATACTTTCATGACCATTGCCTGGTATGGTCATCTCAAATTCAAGGAAATGAAATGGTTTGCTGGTCTTGGGCTTATCTCAATTGTTTTGATCAGCTGGGGAGTAGCTCTTTTTGAGTACTTTTTTCAGATACCAGCAAATCGTATAGGTTATAAAGGGAATGGAGGACCTTTCAGCCTTATTGAACTAAAAGTGATTCAAGAGGTAATTACCCTGATCGTTTTCATGGGGTTTACCATGATAGCTTTTAAATCTGAAACCATCCGTACAAACCATGTAATTGCTTTCTTCTTCCTGATCCTGGCAGTTTTTTTTACCTTTAAGAAGTAAATTTCTATTCGTTATAGCTAAATCGACGGGTTATCTTGTTTTTGCTATGCTGAAAAGAGATTAGATATATGCCCTTTGATAACTTTTCAAAGGGAAGATTAATGCTAATTTCAGATGCAACGTCAAATTCTTGAATAAAAACCTGTAAACCAATCATATTCGAAACAACAACTTTAATCTTTGAGTTTTTTTCGAAACCATTAATCTTTGCCTTTAAAATCTGGTTCTTGCTTAAAGGATTAGGATAAATGATCACTTCAAAAGAACTATTAGGAATATCTTCAATTCCAGTTGTTCCAGTTGTTACTTCAACCATGCTGTATCCGCCACCCAATCCACCAACGTAACTTGCTTGCCCCTTAATAGTTGTTGAAAGTAAAAGCAACATCAAAAAAAACGTTGCAGTTTTTATCGACTGAAGAATGTAATGTTGTTTCATATCCAATTCAATTATAGTTATCAATTTTAATTATCTACCTCCCCTCCCACCAGTTGTGCTTCGACGCGTTTGCGGTTTAATATGACTGTAAAACCTATCGGAAATGGCTAGATCTCGCCAAGATCCAACTTCTGATATGGTACTACTCCATGCACCACCTTTGAGTAATACGCCAAATGCATTGTCGGGGTTACACCAGTATGGCTGATTTGCATTACCATTTTCGTCTAGTATACCATCCCCGCAAATCCCTGTAAATAAAGCCCCGTCGCTTGAAACCATAATAGTATACTCCCATGCATTTCCGCTCATTTCCATAACACCATAGAACGCTGCTCCTGATTCAAACCTGTTAGTAGTGTCATTGGCTGCAAATCCAGCTCGAAGAACACCTCTAAGTCCCCACCCACCATTTGCAACCACATTTCCATGATTTGCCAACCCACTACCCTCTATTGGAACTTCGCTAACTGCTTCAAAAACTGTACCATCGTTAACAGGATTATTAGCATTGGTTACTGTGCTAGTACCCCATGCAAACTCGCCGGCAACGGGTTGTAATACTCCTCTGCATATCTTCTCAAATTCCATCTCGGTTATAGGGCGTAAAGCAGCCCAATCGAGGTAAGCGGTTAGGTCACCCCAACTGAGAAAATTAGCAGCACGGTGCAAGCCATCATCATCCTCGTTAAAAATGCCGTTGGCATTACCATCCATGGCATATATTGCTGGGGTACCAGAAACTGATCCAGAAACACTTATTGCAATACCATTCCTGTAAAGGCTGTCGGGTTGATATGGATTAACCATTGCAAAGGTTCCAGAAGGTGATGATGGAGTAAAAGCTGTTCGTTTTTGTTGCTGAAGAAATGACAATGTGTTCAAAAAATCAACATACTGAACCTGCGAAAGTTCGTACTTCATAACGTAGAAAGACTTATAACCCTTAGGAAATTCATCAGGAATAAATGTTGGCAAAGTTTCTGGTGGAAATTGTTCATTAGCATTTAGAATACTAAGGCTATTTCCATCAATTGCCCTTTCTGATGTAATTAGAATAGGATTCCCAATGGCATCAACCAGGGAAGATACCGATGCTCCATCGCCCAAAAAATACTCACCCTGTGGAATATGCACCATCTCTATGGCAAAAACCCTGATATGGGTGAAAGCCGAAATAAGAGTTGTAGCCATAATACTGATCTGGGTTGTTGTAACATCGTATGAACCACTGGCTTGTGCATAAACAAAAACCCCTTTCCCATCGCTTACCGGTTCAATGCTTAAAGGGGGCATGGAATAATGATTCTTTGATTCGATACTCAAATCAATATGTTCCCAAACTCCCGATGAATTTTTTCCCTTAACAAACAGCCAAACAGCATCTTTACTTCCACCCTGCTGCCAGTAATTCCAGGCATTATCCCACGAAATATCAAGTTCAATGGTATTCCCATTTATATTCGCTTTGCCAAGGGTAAGATTATTTGCAAGCAATTGGCAAATTACCAGTATCTGGAAAAAAACGAGAGTAATTATTGCCTTCTGCATATTGTTTAGAAATTTCCCTCGGGAGTTTGATCTCTTCTGAATTGATTATTCCATGTATTCAAATACAAGATCATCCAAGCAAAAGTATGCAGGGGTATTCATTCCCCAGTCACCTTCGTCGGTGGAATCAAGATAAAAAATAATTTTTCTCACACCCTTAATATTTTTAAGGCTTATTTTTGTCCAATTATCAACAATATAGCTGTTAGGTAATCGGAAATCGGCAAGGTAAAACTCCTCTCTTTCCTTTTCCTCTTCTTGATGATCAAAACCAACAATTGTTAATTTAAACCAATCACCCTCTTCAAATTTCTTTGCATATTCATTACCATTAAGAATGGAAAAGTATGTATATGTTGAGTTGGTAATCTTAGCAGAAATAAGGTTCACATTATGCTTAAAGGAGATGGTTGAACTTTCATCGTTGACATAGGAAATTGAATAGATATTAAATATATCTCCGCCATTAACTAAATATGCGCTATACTGGTTGCTCCAACCCGGAGAAGTAATATCAACCATGTTGGATAATGAAAAACCTTCCCAGTAATCCCAATTATCAATATATAGATTGTTAAATGTTGCTGAGCCAATTTTAATTGGCCCCGAACCATCGGATCCGTTCCAATACGAATTTGGACTAAGTAAAACATTCTGAAAATTGATTGTTTCCTTTATCAAATCATCCTTGGTACAGGAAACAATAATGGATGCCACCAAAGCGATAAACATAAACGACAAAAAACTAATAAAATGTTTCATTGGTAAAAAAGATTTAAAGGTTAATAATTTAAAACCTTCAAACCGTAATTTTTTGGGGGGTTTCTTTTTAATGGAAGACTGTAATAAAATCTCCAGCTTTTTTTCCCGAAAGCTTACGAATTGAAGTTTATTCGTCTGTAGGTCTTCTGGCTTACTCCCCATCGGATTGGCCTTCCCACCTCGAAGAAAAAAAACGAGACAGTGGCAAGAATGTCCGACAGTTAAAGGAGATTACAGCAGCGGGTACTGCTCCCGATTTACACGAGATTCCCTTTACCGCGAATAGGACAAAGGTAAAACTTAATTTAAACAATAAGGAATAAGGGGTGATGAAAATTTACAGTAATCCTAAACTTAACAGATTTACTATTTCTACTTCAATCGAATACCAATAACTGTAATATCATCGCGTTGCAATACATCGCCTTTAAAAGAATCGAAAGCCTCCTCCAGAATTTTTTCAATTTTTAACATTGGCTTGTCGATATTTGAAATTAGTATTGATTCGAACCTACCAGTTGAAAACTTCTTATTATGCTCATTATTTTGATCTGTCAAACCATCGGAATAAAGGAATAAAGAATCACCTGATTCAAGAACAAACGTATGGTCTTGGAAATTTTCATCAATGTCAGGCAAAAAGCCTCCAATATACTTACGATTTCCCTTAATATTTTCAATCTTTATGTTTTCCTTCTTATAGAAACTGATTGGTCGATTTGCACCTGCAAAACAAATAGAATACTTATCGCTTGATATTTTTTCGATGGAGCAAATCGCCACATCCATGCCATCAAAATTCTCGGTTGAATCCTGATGAAGCACAAAGTTTAACATTCTGTTCAATTCAACAAGGATTTTCGATGGATTAGTAATACCCCGTTCATTAACAACTTCACTAAGCATTCTGCTTCCAATCATGCTCATAAATGCACCTGGAACTCCATGACCTGTACAATCGACAATGGCAATTATTTCTTTAGCAGGTTTGTTATTTTTAATGGGTATGTGCGAAAACCAATAAAAATCACCTGAAACAACGTCTTTGGGTCGGTAAATGATAAAGTTTTCGAAATAAAGATTCATTATCTTTTTTTCTGGTAAAATTGCTTGTTGAATCGTTAAAGCATACTGTATACTTGCGCTGGTTTGCATATTCTTAAGCAATAATTCTTCGTTCTGTGAAAGAATCTGCTCCTTCTGCTGTTTTAACTCCTCGTTCTTTTCAAGGATATCTTTTTGATTTTGAAGTAACTCATTGGTTCTTTCATCAACAAGTTTTTGAAGTTTAATATTTGATGCTTTTAGCATCCTGGTTTTTATAGAAACCATTAGGGCAACAAACAGAACAAAAGCGATAAAGTAACCTAGATAAACCAAAGGATGTAGATACCATGGTCGTTCAACTGTGAAGGAAAAACTTGCTATTGGGCCTTCCACCTCATAAACATTAAGTGCTTTGACTAAGAACCTATAAGTTCCATGGGGAAGATTTGTATATTCCTTGGTATTTGATGATGACCATTCCGACCAATTTTTTTCAAAACCCTCCAGTATAAATGAATATAACATTATATCTTCTTGTCCAAAGAAAGGTGACGAAAAGTAAAAGGTTATAGAATTATCAGAGTATGATATAATTGGAATATCATTGTTTTGTTGAATCAAACCGGTACAATGGAAAAATCCATCGGCACAAGTTTGCTGAAAGGCTCCCTTAAAAATTGGCTTCTTCTGTGCATCAAGAACTTTACGAATAAGCACTCTGGGTATTTTTCTACCTCTTTTATCAATTTGTGGATCGAAACGAAAGAGTCCATCTGCACCTGCAATCCATGATATTCCATCGGGTTCTGTAAATACGCTATAAAAATTACCCTTTGGTATTTCGTTAAGTTCTGTGGTTAATCTGATAAACGCACCTTCCGGGTTGAGTATAGCTCTTTCAATATTTCGACTATAACTATCCTTAGATGATTCAAACCACAAATTATAGAATGAATCTAAACCGAAAATGCTTATTCCTGTTTCTCCAGTTGTAAATTCTAAGCCAAGGGATGAGTCTATTTCAAACTGTCTTTTTTCTGAATTGAAAAAAGTAAGCCCTTTACTAGTTGATAATTTTATTTGCCCATTTACAAATACTAGTTTTGTATCTTCATCTAATAGAGGATCATATGGTATTTTATCGTAGATATCCTGACTATCAATTACCAATTTTCTGGGATCTGAAATCTTGGTGCAAGTTATATACTTGAAGCGAACTGAATACCACAAATTGCCTTCATCATCTTCAGTGATAGTATAAATACGATTGCTAACATTATCAAAACGACCTAAGTAAACCCATTGGCCTTTCTGATATGAAAGAACTCCTAGCCCATCGTAAAGTCCAAGATAAACAATATCCTTATGATATTTCGATTGATAAATTCTAAATGTTGCATCATTTGCATTGGTCAACTTTTTTGCTTTTCCATTATCGAGCTGATAAATTCCATCACCAGTGGCCACCAATGCCACAATTTTTCCATCAGAAGATTTTACTTTAACTATATCCCATGAAAGGTCTAATATCCCCTCAACTCTATGAAAATGTTTATTCTCAAGATAAAAAACACCCGCATTTGAACTAACATAAAGTTTCCCATTAAAACGGTTTACTGATTGTAATACTCCCTGTAATCCTGAAGAAACATCCCAACTTGTTATAGGTGAAATCAAAGCAGAATAAGAAACTCCATAGTTAAGAGCAATCCAAATATTTTCCTGATTATCGTAAGTTAAATGCCAGGCTGTTTCGTCCTGAATTCCTTGTTCCTTTCTGATGTACTGTAATACTGTTCCTTCATCATTGATTACAACAACACCTCCGCGATAAGTTGCTATGGCAAACCATCCGTTTGGAAGCCTTACTCCATTATAAACCCAGTTGTTTTTGAAAAAATCATCGTTTGAAGTTTTAAAGGGTGTTAGAATTTCTTCATCTTTATCTGAAACTTCTGATTTGTTGGATACATTTAAAAGATAAAATCCATCAGCTTGACTCCCTATTAATATTCTTGACTTATCATAGGGCATCATTGCGTAAATACGTTTGGGTATAAGTGTTTCACTACCCTTCACAAATAGCATTGTATCACCTTTCAAAACGGTTAACCCAACTTCTGGTTGAAATGAATAGATACTATCTTTTATGCAATAGATCCTGTGGAATATGGTTTTAGGGTACCATTTCTTTACCTCATTTCCCTTAATCCTAATAATACAACTATTGGTACAGAAGTATACTCCATGTTGGGTGGCATAAACTTGTCTTACAAGACCAATTTGCTTATTTTCTCCTAAAAGATGTAATACAGAATAGTATGACATTTGACTTAATGAATCGGCAGCAAGATATCCTAGCTCATCCTGAGCACCAACCCAGATCCGCCCAGCCTCATCAAGTGCTAAAGATCTGGTAGTGGCTCCGTTGACAGAAATATTTGACCACTGATTACCATCGTATTCGAGTATGCCATTGTTGTTTGCCACGTAAATAATACCACGATGATCCTGTATTACTGCCCAATTCTGAAAATGCCCATGGTATTCGCTATGAGAAAAGTTCTTTAATGGTAACTTACCAGATTCCTCTTGATTACAGAAAAGAAAAGAATTTGGATACAAAAAAATAAATAGCGTTATAAAAATAATACGCATATATTTTAATATTTTAAACCCACAAATTAAGACAATTTAAGTCTGAAACAAAATATAATTGAATAAATCTAGATACTTTTGTCAGTTTTGATTAGAAAAGAATTTTTAGTTCCCCAAATTTTAAAACAATCTTTTTTTTCGATCTATTTACTAATCTGTATACAATAAATCTTTTAATTTTCTCGCTATCTTAATAATTGCCTAAAGAAATATATTTAAATGATCGATATAGAACATACTGTAAAAATTGCTCAAGAGTATCTATTTTATAAACTAACGGCCAAATCAACAGAAGGGCATGGGATTCACTCACCCTTTGTTTACCATTTTGTAAAAGATGTTATCAGGGATTATGGTTTAGATGCAAATTTACAGTTAATCGAAAAATTTAGACAAGAACTACAAAACTCCCAGAATTTTGTTGGATTTAGCAGCCATGGTGCTGGAAGCATTAAAGGTTCAAGAGCTTATACATTAGGTAAATTGATTAGAACTTCATCCATTAAACCCAAACTTGGAGCATTTTTATACCGTCTTTGCAAATGGTTGGATGCAAAAACCATTCTAGAGATAGGCACGTCTATTGGAATAAGTACCCTCTATTTTGCCAAAGCATGTCCGCAAGCAAAGATTATCACCCTCGAAGGTGATAGACAAAGAGCATACTTTGCCAAAAAAACATTTGACGCAATGGACTGCAAAAATGTAGAACTACACCAGGGAGACTTTGATTTTTCGCTATTCAAGATCATTGATAAGCAGCCAAAAATTGATCTGGTACTATTTGATGGAAACCATAAACCTGAACCTACGCTTAAGTATTTCAAACTTTGCAGCGAACTTAAGCACGAAAACTCTGTTTTTGTATTTGATGACATAAGATGGAGTAAGGAAATGTATAAAACATGGCAAATTATTTCAGATCACAAAAGTGTATCAATCAGCTTTGATCTTTTTAACTTTGGTGTTATCCTTTTCCGGAAAGGAATTCCAAAGCAACATTTTACAATAAACCTTTGATGATTTACCAAGTCATAGAAAAACTATTTAATTTTAAGCAAAATATTCTTTTGTTATGAGCGATGAACTATTAATTGATATTACAAATATCAAAAAGTATTACAAGGTTGGAACCGTGATAGTTAAAGCACTCGAAGGGGTTTCTATTCAAATAGCTAAAAATGAATACGTAGCCATAATGGGACCATCGGGCTCAGGAAAATCTACATTAATGAATATACTTGGCTGCCTGGATACTCCGACGGAAGGGAGGTATATTCTCAATGGAACTGATGTAAGCAAGCTGGAAGACGATAAACTTGCTGAGATTCGTAACCGGGAGATAGGGTTCGTTTTCCAGACCTTTAATTTGCTACCCAGATATACTGCTCTCGAGAATGTAATGCTACCTCTGGTGTATGCTGGTATAAGCAAACCCGATAGAATAATTATGGGAACAGATACACTGACAAATGTTGGTTTAAATGATAGAATGGAGCATAGACCCAATGAGCTTTCGGGAGGTCAACGGCAAAGAGTGGCTGTGGCCAGAGCATTGGTAAACAAACCCTCTATCATCCTAGCGGATGAACCTACTGGTAACCTTGATTCAAAGACCTCCATCGATATTATGAATCTTTTTGAAGAAATATTCAACCAAGGAAATACAATCATTGTAGTAACTCATGAGGAAGAAATTGCTCGCCATGCTCGCAGAATTATTAGACTACGCGATGGTTTAGTTGAATCGGATGAATTTAATCCCAATCCCATAACAATTCAAGAAGTAATCCTTAAGGAGTAGAATCCCAATTTTTTAAATAATAGTCGTGAAAATATATACCAAAACAGGTGACAAGGGTAGCACATCGTTGATAGGTGGTTCCCGTGTACCCAAATATCACCCCCGTATTGAGGCTTATGGTACAATTGATGAATTAATGGCTTTTGTTGCCCTCCTACGAGATCAGGATATTGATTCCAAATGCAAGGATATTCTATTTCAAGTGTTAGACCGCTTGATGAGTTGCGCATCTATATTAGCAGCCGACTGTAGTGATTGTAAAGTTAAGATTCCTCAAATATTAAATGAGGATATTGAATTAATTGAGAAAAGTATTGATGAGATGGAAATGGGACTTGAACCCTTAACCAGCTTTATTCTTCCTGGTGGCCACCAAACCATTTCGTTATGTCATGTTGCCAGAACAATTTGCCGTAGGGCAGAAAGAATAACCATTAGATTGGCAGAGGAAACTCCAATACAAGAAAATGTAATTATATACCTCAATCGCCTCAGCGATTTTTTCTTTGTCCTCGCAAGATATGTTTCAAAAAAATTAAATATTAATCAAATAAATTGGCATCCTAAGGTTTAATTAATTTTTTTTATATATTTGCACAAATACAAAAAATACACAAAATATTGATATTCAAACGCTTAAACTAATCGAAGCCCATGTATTGGACACTTGAATTGGCGTCGAAACTTGAGGATGCTCCTTGGCCAGCTACTAAAGAAGAATTAATTGACTTTGCAATACGTTCTGGAGCACCACTTGAAGTAATTGAAAACTTGCAAGAACTTGAGGACGAAGGAGATATTTATGAAAGTATTGAGGATATATGGCCAGATTATCCTACCAAGGAAGACTTTTTCTTT
>CAZDXY010000022.1:22597-37885 GCA_964509385.1 uncultured Rikenellaceae bacterium | reverse complement strand
GAGCGATACCACCCCCAACGGAGATGTGGTGAGAGCGTGGGTCTCGGAGTAGTGGATTACGCTCCCGCTCTCGTTCTGAAGATTTATGCGTAGACTCACCGCCTGCTCAGCAAGGGGTTGTCCCTCGATATTGCGGATTACCGCCTGATAGTTGAAACCCTGCGGAGATTGGGCATATATAGCCAAAGATAAGGCTATAAAAATTGAACAAAAAATAAACTTTTTCATATTTTGGAGTATTAAGTATTTGCCATTCTTTCTTTAAAAACAATTGATTATTAAAGGTTAGGATGTTAAAATTATTGTAATTGAATAGTCAAAATTATCAGTGTAATTTACAAATGAAATAAAAAAAATATACTCAAAATCATGAAAATATTTTTTTCTTTGAAATATTCCTTGCTTCTAAACTAACATGACGAAATTTGCCTTAATGCAAAGTAAAGATCTTTTAATAAAAATGCCAATATGTGAAATCCCCTATACGGTATAGGTGATTTACGAAAGAGACTTTTAAAAATTGATTTGATTATGGCATCTTCGATACAAGATTAAATGATTATTGTGTATTTGAGATTAAGAATATACTTTTGTGACATAAAAATATTTGCATGGTATTTCTTTACGGACTAGGAATCAGGCTTTATCTTCTTCTAGTTTGGCTAGTTTCTCCATTTAACAGCAAAGCATCTCTATGGTTAAACGGTAGGAAGCGATGGTCGGAAAGGCTTAGAAAAGCCATTGATAACAATGAACCCATAGCATGGTTTCATTGTGCTTCTCTGGGAGAGTTTGAACAGGGAAGACCATTAATTGAAGCATACAAAGAGAAATATCCAGATCACAAAATCCTGATTACCTTTTTTTCCCCTTCGGGGTATGAGGTTCGAAAGAACTATTCTGGTGCCGACTACGTTTTTTACCTCCCAATAGACACAAGGCACAATGCAAAACGTTTCGTTTCCATTGTAAACCCTGTTGTGGCTGTTTTTATAAAATATGAGTTTTGGCATTACATACTCAATGAACTTAAGCACAAAAATATTCCCACATACCTGGTTTCTGCCATATTTCGTCAGGGGCAAATTTTTTTCAGATGGTATGGATTCTGGAACCGAAGGATGCTTCACTGCTTTAGCCATATTTTTGTTCAAAATGATATCTCTAAACAACTTTTAAATAGCTTAAACCTTTTCAATGTAGATGTAACAGGAGATACACGCTTCGATAGGGTTTACGCAACGGCAAAATCGTCTGAAAAATTACCCCTACTTGATGAATTTTGTCAGGACTATCCTGTTATTGTTGCCGGAAGCACTTGGCCAAAAGACGAAGAGCTGTTAATCTCATTTATTAAAAAAACGAATCACAGGGTTAAGCTAATTATTGCTCCCCACGAAATTGTCGAAAACAGGATAAAATCAATTATTGAGTCCATTGGAATGTCAACGATTCGCTTTTCAAAACCCGACATACGACTTGTTAAGGATTCCAAAGTACTAATTATTGATACAATGGGAATTCTTTCTTCCACTTATAGATATGGTCACATTGCCTATGTTGGCGGAGGATTTGGAGCAGGCATCCACAACACACTGGAACCAGCTACTTTTGGTTTACCCATATTATTTGGTCCTCACTACCAAAAATTCCGTGAGGCGAAGGAACTTATTGAACTAAAAGCGGCATTTTCCATAACCGATGAAAATGAACTAATCTCAAAGTTAACCTACTTGCTTAACCATAAAGATCAACTTGTTAATGCTGGGGCTACTTCCTCAAAGTATGTAGAAAAAAATATTGGAGCTACCCAAAAAGTTCTGGCAATGATTACCCCAAAACCCCAATAAACTTAGATTATATCAAAAGTAGAATCACTACATTAGTATTGCAAAAAAAGGTCCTAGTAAATTTCTTAATTTTCAATAATGTTACATGAATCCCTATGAGTTTATCCAAAACTCAAATTTAAAATACCTGATTTCCACTAAATCAATTGCGATTAATCATTTTACATTAGCAATCAATATCGTATCGTTTTTAACAGTTTTTGTTAGTAAATAATTAACCCTTTTTAACAATTATTCCATATTAATTATTTTCTTGTAAGGCTTAAATCTTTAGTCAATTAGTCATTATTACTAAATCGTTAATAGCATAATTAACAATTTGTTAACCGTAGATAAAACATAAAAAAATTACACTTAAACTATTTTAGCAGTCTTTATTTTCAACCTAAACCTAAATTTTATTTTATGAAAAACAAAAAATTATTATTAACCCTGCTCCTTGGCTTTATGGGTATTTATGCTATTGGGCAGGTAACAACCTCTGCTATCAACGGACGAGTTGTTGACGACAAGGGTGAACCCATTCCCTTTGCTGTTGTTATGGCCCTGCATGAACCTAGCGGTTCAACTTACGGAACAAGCACATCGGATAACGGAACTTATGTTCTTACCGGTTTAAGAGTAGGTGGACCATATACGGTCTCCCTTTCATTTTTAGGTTATACTCCCGTTAATTATACCGACATCGATCTCAAATTGGGGGAGTCGTTTGTTCTCAACGGGGTTCTCAGAGAATCTGCAACTGAGTTAGAAGCGGTTATTATTTCTGCTGGTTTGGGCAATCCCATTATGAACTCTGACCGAACCGGAGCTCAAACCAATATCAGCAGACGTGACATTAGCAACCTGCCAACCATTAGCCGAAGTATTACAGACCTAGCCAGGCTAACACCTCAGGCTCAAGGAAACTCTTTTGCTGGTCGTGATGGACGCTATAATACCATTACTATTGATGGTGCTGCTTTCAACAACAACTTTGGTCTTAGCAGCAATCCTCTCCCTGGTGGAGAAGCACAACCAATAGCACTGGATGCAATTGATCAGATTACCGTTAATGTATCACCTTACGGTGTTACACTGTCGCAATTTACAGGTGCTAGTATTAACGCTGTAACTCGCAGTGGTGATAACACTTTTAAAGGTTCGGCATACTCTTATGTTCGCCCAAAAACCTTTACAGGAAACACTGTTGAAGAAATTGAAGTAGCTGGAGCTAACGACAGAAGCAGCCAAAACTATGGGTTGAGCCTAGGAGGGCCAATTATTAAGAATAAACTGTTCTTCTTTATAAATGGTGAGTTAGAACAGGAAAATATTCCTGGGGTATCATGGAAGCCAAGTACCGATGGTGTTGCAAATCCTGATTTAATGATCTCGAGAACCACTGAAGCTGATATGATTAGGGTTAGAAATCACCTTATTAGTACTTATGGATATGATCCTGGTAAATACAAAGACTTCGATCCTTTCCAGAACCGAAACACAAAAATCCTTGCGCGTATAGATTGGAACATAAACAAGGACCATAAAATGACATTCCGTTACAACGATGTTGTAGGAACCTCTGATCAACTAACAAATGCAAATAGCGGACCTCCAAATAACGCCCGCAACTCAGGTAGGATAAGCAGCCAATCCTTGGCATTCTCAAACTCATTTTATGGATTTAAAAATACCGTTCGTTCTTTCACAGGTGAATTAAACAGCTCCTTGAAATCGAATATTTCCAATAAATTTCTTGCAAGCTATACATTTATTGAAGATGCTCGTACTAGCAACTCAGAACTATTTCCTTTTGTGGATATTTGGGAAGGCGGCGACCAGTATATGTCTTTTGGTTATGAACTATTCTCATTCAACAACAAAGTTACCAATAAGACCCTTAGCATAGTTAATAATACTGTGATTACCATGAATGATCACACCATAACTGCTGGTATTTCATTTGATCGTCTTTTCTTCTACAACTCATATATACGTGAGGGTACTTCTTACTATCGTTATGGTTCTGTTGATGATTTTATTAACGGTGCTGATCCCATCGGATTTGGTGTAACCTACGGTTACGAAGGAAATGATGCTCCTGGTGCAGAACTTACCTTTGGGCTTGGAGCAATTTATGCACAAGATGAATGGAAAATAAACTCTCAGATTAAATTAACTTACGGTATTCGTATAGAGCGTCCCTTCTTCTTTGATGAACTAAAGGATAATCCAGCAATTAGCGATCTTGATTTTAATGATAGAAAAATTGATGTTAGTACATGGCCCGATCCACAAATTCTTTTCTCACCCCGTCTTGGCTTTAACTGGGATGTTAAAGGCGACCGTTCTCTACAAGTTCGAGGAGGTACTGGAATTTTCACTGGATTGCTTCCTTTTGTATGGTTTACAAACCAGCCCACCAACTCTGCTGTAATTCAATCACCTGAGATTGGCTGGGGACCTGGACATGAGAATCTTGTTGGGTTAACCTTTAACCCCGACTACAAACAGCTAATTGCTAGTAATCCTCAGTGGTTTCCACAAAGTCCCAGTACTCTTCCAAGCGGTGCAGGTCTTGCAGAAGTTTCAAAGGACTTTAAAATGCCACAAGTTTGGCGTTCTAGCCTTGCTGCTGATGTTGAATTACCCTATAACATGGTGTTTACTGGTGAAGCCATTTTTGGAAAGGATATAAATGCTGTTCAACAATTAAACATTAATGAAAGGGAACCCAATGGCACCATGGTTGGACCTGATAACAGACCATTCTGGATAGCTTCAGCCGATAGACGCTACGAAAGTGCAATAGGAAATGCAACTGTGCTTTCAAACACTAATGAAGGTTACCAATACTCCTTTACAGCACAACTAACAAAGAATTTCAGCGATGGTTTATCGGGTATGTTTGCCTATACCTACACTGATGCAAGGGATATTTCAGCAAACCCAGGTTCTGCAGCTTACTCTGCATATTCGTCAAACGTTGCTGTTGGAAGCCTAAATAACCCAGGGTTAAGTTACTCTAATTTCGCAACACCACACCAACTTACTGGTTATGGTTCGTACAGAATTGAATATGGTGGAATGCTGGCAACAACTTTTACCATTTCCTATAGAGGCTTCCAGCAAGGACGTTGGTCATACACTTACTCAAACGACCTTAATAATGATGGCATTTCATCAGACCTTATGTATATCCCAGCATCTGAAAACGAGATTGCTTTTGTTGATCACAATGATATGACTGCCGCTCAACAAGCAGCTGCTTTTTGGCAATACGTTAATGATAATGAATACCTTAGTAGTCGAAAAGGAGATTATGCTGAACGCTTCGGTCATATTCGTCCATGGATACATCGTTTCGATGCAAAGATATTACAGGATGTTTTTTCAAATTTTGGATCAGCTCGTAAATACACCCTCCAATTTAGCCTTGATATACTAAATATTGGAAATATGATTAACGATAGCTGGGGAACATATGTATACAATCCGTTAGCAAGTTACGACAATGTTCGACCACTTACAAGAGTAGATTTGCCAACAATCTCAAGCGCGCCAACTTTCAGACTGAACGCCAATTCAATTGACGATTTTAAAGAAAAAACGCAGCTTAGTAAGTATGTACATACCAATAGCACATGGGGTATGTTACTTGGGTTTAGATTAATTTTCTAGTATCTGATATTTTTTACATTACCTAATCGCCCCAATTTTAGTTGGGGCGATTTTTTTTTTATTCATTTCGACAGATTTTTTATTTGTACATCTGTTGTTTTTGAATATCAGGAATAACATTCCATATTATTTTTAAATGTTAAAGGTGGTTTTAATATTAAAATTCTTTATTTTTAATGCTTATAAACCCACTGCTGAATTTAAACCTTAAACCTATGAAACAAGCAAATTTTCTTGTTACCATTATCTTGATGACCCTCTTTTCAGGTCAACTTTACTCACAGGCAACAATTAGAGGTGTTGTAAAGGATGGTGAAACCAATGAGGTTCTTTCGGGTGCTTTAGTCGCCGTTAAAGAAACTACAACAGGCGTTATTACCGATATTAACGGTAATTTTAAGCTTAGAGTTCCCGAAGGTAGCCAAACCATTGTTTTTGTTTTTTTGGGTTTTGAACCCCATGAACAAACCATTAATGTTGAAAAGGGCAAAACCCTCAACCTTGGCCATGTAATGCTAAAACCCATGTCGTTTGGCATTACCGGCATTCAGGTGGTTGCCGATAGAGCCAGGGAGAGAGAAACTCCGGTTGCCTTCTCAAGCCTGTCAAAGGCTGAACTACAGCAGGTTTTGGGCTCCCGCGATTTACCCATAGCCATGAACATCACCCCCAACGTTTACTCAACAGCTCAGGGAGGTGGTGCCGGCGATGCCCGCATCAACGTTAGAGGGTTTAATCAAGGCAATATTGCCATTATGATAAATGGAGTTCCAGTTAATGACATGGAGAATGGCTGGGTTTACTGGAGTAACTGGGATGGAATTGGCGATGCCGCATCATCCATTCAGCTCCAAAGAGGTCTTAGCGCCATTAACCTGGCCACCCCTTCAATTGGGGGTACAATGAACGTAATAACTGATCCTTCAAGGAGAAAAGCCGGATTTGTTTACCGCCAGGAGGCAGGTTCTGGGAACCTTATCAAAAGTACACTCTTTGGTCATACAGGATTAATAAACGAAAGATGGGCACTAAGTGCTGGTGCAGTCCGCAAAGTGGGCAACGGTATTATCGATGCCACCTGGACCGATGCATGGGCCTACTACGTTGGAGCAACCTTTATCCTGAATAAGAATAATCGTTTTGAACTTTTTGCCATGGGTGCTCCTCAGTATCATGGTCAGAACTCATACATGCAGAATATCGCAGCTTACAGCCACGAGTATGCCAAAAGTTTAGGTTATAAGCAGGAAGCACTTGATGCTTTCCCCGAGGCCAACGCAGGAAGATTCTACAACCAGAACTGGAATGGCATTTCTCCAACATATATCTCCCGTCAGTGGTGGAATGGTGCAAAACACCAACGAAATTCACCATATCTCATGAACGAAAGGGAAAATTATTACCATAAACCCCTGGTAAATTTAAACTGGTACTCCAAACTTAGCGAAAACACTTCTCTTTTCACAACCGCCTATTATTCGGGAGGCAAAGGAGGTGGATCAGGAACATTTGGAAGCATGAGATGGGATTTTTCGGGCCCCTCTAGAATTGTTGACTGGGATGCCACCATTGCCAGAAATATAAATGCGGATACATCTCTTGGAATCCTGCGTAACTCTGTGAATAACCAATGGACCCTTGGAGCCATTTCAAAGTTTAAGTGGAAAGTTAACAATAACCTAACTACATCATTTGGTGTTGATGTTCGCACTGCAGAGATCCAGCACTACAGGGAGGTTCGCGATTTACTGGGAGGAAACTACTATTATTTTACAGGAAATCAATTCGATCCAAACCCTACGAACCATCTCAAAGGACTAGGTGATAAGATCGATTATGATTTTACCAACACCGTTAATTGGGCTGGGGGGTACGCCCAGGGCGAATATAGAACCGGCGATTTTACAGGTTTTGCCATGGCAGGTTACTCTGTTATAAACTACAGCTACATCAACTACTTCGTTAAGGGTAACGATGATAAAGAACTGGTTCGAGAATCTGGTATTATTGGCGGTTACCAGGTAAAGGGAGGTGGAAACTACAACATTTCACAAACCGTTAACGCGTACATCAATCTTGGATACGTTTCGAAAGTTCCCATTTTCGATGCTGTTATTGACGACAGAAGCGGATCGCTGAATGAAAATCCCGTGAATGAAACCTTCAACTCCTTTGAGTTGGGTTCATCATTTAAGTCGCTGAATGGTAAGTTTAACGTAAATGGAAACGGTTACTACACCAAGTGGAACAACCGTGCAAGAACCATTTCCGTTTTGCTCCAAAATGGCGACGAAGGATTGATATCGCTCACTGGTATGGATCAACTGCATTATGGCTTCGAAATTGAAGGAACTTATCAACTTTTCAATTGGTTGGCCATAAATTTTGCAGGTGCAATAAATAATTGGACTCATACAAGCGATGCTTCAGGCAAATACAAAGACTGGACTAATCCCAACTCTGTTGACTCTACCTTTAGCTATTACGTGAAGGACCTTAAAATAGGTGATGCTCCCCAAACTCAGGGCATACTTGGATTAACTTTTCTGTACAAAGGGCTTCGCTGCCAATTGCTTTCCCGACACTATGCCAATCATTATGCCAACTGGGATCCTTTTACCCGAATCGATCCCAACGATCGACGTCAGGTTTGGATGATACCCAATTACTCCGTTTTCGATTTTCATGGCTCATTCGACATCCCCTTCGAAACAAAAGTTAAATTTCAAATTTTTGCCCATGTATTCAATATCCTTGATAAGATATACGTTCAGGACGCTGTTGATAATAGCAGCTATAATGGGTACTATGGTCAGTTCAATGAGTATTCACATACAGCCATGTCGGCTGAGGTTTTTCTGGGTATGCCCAGAATGGTTAATGTTGGAATGATGATTACCTTTTAAACCAAAAATATTATTTCTTTTTTAAGGAGCTCTTGGGCTCCTTTTTTATTCTCGTTTGTGCAAAAAATTATTTGGTAATAATAAAATGGCTAACTAAATTGTATCCCCTTTTTATACTGAATTGATTAACTAAATAAATTAATTAAACATTAAGTATATTCATAACATTCAAGCAGTTAAATACATCTAACCATTTTATCATGAATAAAAAACTAAAACACATTATTCTCCTTATGGTCTTTATGGTATGTTTTATAAATTTTACCATGGCACAGGGGGAGATAAGGGGAATTGTGGTGGATGCCAGCAATGATGAGCCATTGATTGGTGCAACAGTAATTATTGAAGGGACTTCAATTGGCACGAATTCAAAGCTTGATGGAACATTCTCCCTAAAGGTACCCGAAGGGAACCAGATTATTGTAATAACCTTTATTGGTTACTCCGAAAAGAAGTTGGAAATAACAATTAAGGATATCGTTGATCTGGGAAAAATTATGCTAACCAGTGAATCAGTTGGCATTGAGGAGATCATGATTGTTTCGTCAATTGTACGCGACCGCCAAACACCTGTTGCTGTCTCAACCATAAAAGCCGAGACTATCATTGAAAAATTGGGGACACAAGAGTTTCCTGAAGTTCTCAAATCAACCCCAAGCGTATACTCAACTGCGGCTGGTGGTGGTTATGGGGATGGACGAATCAACCTTAGAGGTTTTGATTCAAACAACATTGGTGTACTTATAAACGGAGTTCCTGTAAATGATATGGAGAATGGCAGGGTTTACTGGAGCAATTGGGCAGGTTTGGCAGATGTTACTCAAACCATGCAGGTACAAAGAGGGTTAGGTGCTTCACGATTAGCCATTAGCTCTGTTGGAGGTACCATTAACATTGTAACGCGCAGCACTGATGCACGAAAGGGAGGATCTGTATTCTACAGCATGGGTAACGATGGTTACCAAAAACAATCCTTTACCCTTTCAACCGGGCTTTATGATAATGGCTGGGCAATTACTGCTTCGGGAAGTAGAACAATAGGTGAAGGTTTTGTTATGGGAGCTAGGTTTCAAGGCTGGTCATACTTTTTCAATGTCAGCAAAAAGATCAATGATAACCATACTCTTGCTCTCAACGCTTTTGGTGCACCTCAGTGGCATAACCAAAGGTATACCCGGCAACTTATCCAAACCTATCGCGATCATAAGCATGGTATCAGGTACAACCCAGATATGGGTTATATGAACGGTCAAATCTACACTAGTTCCTACAACTTTTACCATAAGCCCCAAATTTCACTTAGTCATTACTGGAACATCCAACCAAGTACCATGCTTTCAACATCTGCCTACGTTTCTCTTTCGAGCGGTGGTGGAAGAAGAATTTATGGTGACAATGCCAACTGGCTGAGATTTAACTCTTCCAATGGTCTTCCATACAGCGATACTAAACTCACACCGGATGGTTACCTCGACTTTAATGCTGTGATGGCAGCAAATCGTGAGTCCATTTCTGGATCGCAAGCCATCATAGCAAATGCTATTAACTCGCACGATTGGTATGGAATGCTATCCACCCTGATTCATGATATTGACAACCTAAAACTTACAGGGGGGCTCGATCTTAGGTATTACAAGGGATACCACGGATACCAAATTGAGGATTTGCTTGGCGGAGAGTACTTCCTAAACAGCGGAAACAAAAACAGGGATGCTGGTACTCCGCTTTACGAAGGCGATTTGGTAAACTATCACGATATGGGTGAAGTATCCTGGATTGGAGTTTTTGGCCAAGCTGAATATGTAACCCCAGAATACTCAGCATTCATTTCAAGTTCCATTTCGCAAACCGGTTACCGTAGAACCGATTTCTTCAGCTATTTGGATGACGATCCTATGCAACAGTCGCCCTGGCATAACTTTTTAGCCTACAGCATTAAAGGGGGAGCCAACTATAACATCTCCCAAAACCATAATGTATTTGTTAATGGAGGATATTTTACACGCGCGCCCTTCATGAGTTACGTTTTCTTGAATTACTTAAACGATTTTAATGAGGGAGTAAAGCATGAACGGGTTCTTTCTTTTGAAGTTGGCTATGGTTATCGGAGCCATATTCTAAGTGGAAATCTTAGTTTATATCGTACAAATTGGATTGACAAAGCTCTTACAAGGCGTATAGGTGATGTTACAGCCAATATTTCAGGTCTTAACGCCCTACATCAAGGAGTTGAACTTGATTTTATCTTTAAGCCCATCAAAGAGTTAGAAATAAAGGGAATGCTTTCCTTAGGCGATTGGGTGTGGACTGACGATGTGATTGCTGATATTTACAACGAGAATCAGGAGTTGATTGGAACTGCTTCCGTTTATGCAGGAGGGCTTCATGTGGGTGATGCAGCTCAAACAACGGCTGCCATTGGTTTTGATTATGAAGTTCTTCCTCGCTTTAAGGTTGGTATGGATTTTAATCACTACGACAGGTTATACGCATTTTTCAATATCGAAAACCGCACTACTCTTTCCGAAAAAGGTATTGATGCCTGGCTGATGCCATCGTACCAACTCCTAGATGCAAGCCTTCGATACGATTTTAAAATGGGCAACCAAAATGCTTCAGTGTTTGGAAAGGTTAATAATCTTCTCGACACAGAAGTGATTAGGGATGCTAATGATGGTACGTCTCATGACTTTGACACAGCTCTTGTTTACTATGGATTTGGGCGCACCTGGAGTTTATCTCTAAGGATTCGTTTTTAGTAGAACTCTTACCGATATAATTAAATATTACAGATATGAAAAAATTAAAAATCTTACAAATACTCCCAGCTGTTTTGTTTTTAGTGCTGGTTATCTCGTGTGATCCAAACAAAGAAATTTACGATGCACTCGATGCAATGAAGGGGCCCTTTAAAAGGTCGGTTGAATACACCTTAACCGAAGCCGACTATATATCGTTTGGGGGAGTTATTAACACATACAAAGCGTTCAATGATACCATTGAGGCTAAGGGTTATATTCCAGGATTGTTATCCAAAAAATTTCGCGCCTTAAACCTAGGCAGTAGTGCACTTGTTACCTTTAACCACTTAATGCTTCACCCCATTTGGTGGGACGCTGGATTTGGCTACGAACTCACTTTTGCTGACTATGCATATATTGGTGTTGATAATGCCTTTAGTCAGACTAACCCTGCATCGTTATATTTACCAAATTTTTTACTTAAACAATACCCTGATGCTCAAGAAGGTAAAAGTGTTTCAATTATTTACAATTTTTCAACCGATGATGGCATTATCCTAAACCTTGAGGTTTATCAATTTTCGGGCGCTTTATGGGAACTTATGGAAACTATTGAAAACATACCCTATGTCGGGTATGAAATGACTCTTGAAGATTATGAAAATTTTGGTGGGAGTATCGCTCTATACCATAACTTTAGCAGCGATAACGATCCAGATCTTTACCTTCCTGCATTTCTCAAGTATAAGTTTCCATTGGACCCTATCTATTCCGAAAGGGTTATTAAATATAAGTATTTCCAAGGTGGTCAGAACAAAGATGTAATTGATCTATACTCTTTCGATGGTGTGATATGGAAAAAGACCTCATCCATCGAGCAGAGAACTGAGCAATACGTTTTTGGAGAAAATGGCTGGGCTTTCGATCCTACAGTTACTATTGAGTTAGTCAAAGATGACTATATGTATATGGCAATTATTGATCCTATTCCTCATCCCTATTACAATGATTTTGGCTATTACTATGGAGCAAGTGCCTATTACAGCAACTTCGATATCCGATTGCTGGGCAGAAGGCTTAATAAAAATGATGATGGTAGCTATGTTGATCCGGAATTAGGTGAGATATATGACACCGAGGGTGCTGAAGCTGCCATGAATGAAATGTTAAGGCGTATTGTTGAGGAAGCTTTTATACTTCTTCTGCAATACAAATATCCTAATGCAGTACCTCAGGTAGGGGGTGTTGATGTACACTATATCCTTCAGTTCGAAACCTTTGCCGATAACTTTATCCGTTCCTACCCCGAAGCAGAATATCAATGCGTTGAAGCTGGTAGTCCTCCTCAATTCATCCTTATTGAAGGTCCAAGAGACAGGCAATAAAAAAAAATTGAAGATAAAAAGCGAGGCTATCCATTTTTGTGATAGCCTCGCTTTTTAAAACCAAGTGTTTAAGCTATTATGAATTATCTTTTTACCATTTTAATAGCATGTTTAACGCCATCATTGCTTATTAAACAAACAATATAAAGACCCTGATTCAAATCGCCGGTACTTATTTGCATTGAATTCAAAGGATTTTCAATGTTTTTCACTACCTGCCCCAGTACATTATAAATAACTATTTGCCTAATAACAGTATAGCTATCAATGCGGATGTAGTCATTAAAAGGGTTGGGATACATCGAAATAAGTTCTTGGTTGTTTACCTCAACAGAATTACCCGTTGCAATAATATCGGCAAGAGACCGTGGAAATATTTGCATATCGGCATTGAACTGTGTAACAAGGGCTACCATATGAACAGGTTTTGTTGGGATAGGTGTACCAAAATAGTCCAACCCAGCACTCGCATTTGGTGTTCTTAAAATTCCTGTTCCGCTGGGGTCGAAAATGTTGTACGACTTGCTGGTGGCAAAGTTAAAATCGTCTGTATCGAACTCTACATTTTCTATATATACAAGCATCGATTGATGCTCTGTAGCCAACTCAATTAAGGTTAGCTGAACGGGTTCAATTAAATTGCCCGAAGAGGTTGCATTCCCCGGGTCCTCCACGGGTATAAACTGCAAAAGCTGGTTGTAAGAATTTAACGTACCCTTTATACCAGCAATAGCATCGTACAGATTATACTCTGTAGTGATTATTCCCTCGTAATCATCTATCACTATGGCTCCACTGCTATCCTGAATGTACTTCTGGTTTCGCTGACCATGTTGATGAGTGAGGATAACCTCGCCTGTGAGATGATACACCAATGTACCCTGATCTTGCTGACGAAGCGCTGCGATATTCTCAACTTCAATTGCCTGTGGTGCCTCCTCAACGTATACATCATCAATGTACCATTGATGAGCATTTTCGCCCTGGTAAACAAATGCAATATAAATAACTGATCCGGCGTAACTCGAAAGATCAACAATTTTTTGTGTGTAGGTGTTGATACTGCTGGCTGATTCGTATACCTCGACAAACTCTTGTTGTAATGGATTACCACTTCCCCTTGATATTTTAACTCCACTATACTCATAGTCTCCCATCAACCCATTTCGTTCGAAAAATTTAAGCAACATCTTACCTTCTTCAGGAATGCTTATCTGAGGTGTAACTAGCCAAGAATCACAAGCTTCGTTTGTAATGAAATTATGGAATGCCGCGGAACTCCCGCTATTTGCAATTGATGTCGATTGCCAACCCCCTCCCTCAAATGCATAGTGGTTCCAAGTTGATGGAGGTACAGATTCTTCAAAACCCTCAGACCATGGAAAATCTTCAACCACATTATCGCTAATTTCTACAAGAATAACTTCTTTTTCCATGTCATCGGAAATGATTATTGTCCCCGAACGAGTATAAAACCCTACCCTTTCTACGGAATAACTATGCGAACCCATTATTACATCATCAAACATGTATTCTCCTTCACCATATGTAATATCATCAAAGGTGATAATAGCATCACTAATATCATCCCCTGCTTCGTTGATAATGCTGAAACTTAAAACAAATGTTGGAACCCCATTTAAATAAATATCTTCCAACGATCTTGGAAATATCTGCACTACATCGTTGAACTGTGAAACAATTGCTATCATGTCTCGCGTTCCATTGGGTACTTCGGTTCCAAAGTAATCAAGCTGTGCGCTTTGGCTTGGAGTACGGATTACACACGTTCCGGTTGGATCAAAAACATCATAGTTAGTACTTGGGTTCAGCGTTTCCAACTCTGTGTCAAAATCAACCTCATTGATTCTCACCAACATGGATTGATAAGTTGTGTCCAGATCGTTAAAGGTAATTACTAGCGGTTCAACCAAATTTCCTGTCGATGTAGCTTCACCCGGGTCTTCGGTAGGAATTAATTGCAATAAACTATTGTATAGGCTTAACTTTCCCTTCAGCTCTGTTATACCATCATAAAGATTATACTGAGTAGTAATTATTCCTTGAGAATCGTCAATAATGATAGCTGCTGTATTATCCTGAACAAATTTTTGGTTGCGTTGACCGTGCTGGTGAGTTATAATTACTTCGCCCATAATCAGGTAAACGGTGCTATTGTCTGCTTCCTGTTCATATAACTCTTCAATATTTGCCACTTCTACTACATCTTTACCTCCCTGTGAATAGGAGTATTGGTGTAAAGAAAAAAACAACACTAGCATTATAAGTGTAAATTTTTTCATAGAACTAATTTTTAAGTTGTACAATAGTTTTTTAGTCTTCTCTGATGTTTTTTAAAACAAATCAAGCATATTGCATAAGGTTAACCACTGTTCAAATCTACATTTATTTTAGTTTGTCTCCAAATAAAAGATCTATCAATAAAAGTTATAAAATAAACTAACGCTTGCCTTTAATTTTTTTCTGTTTTTTTCCCTTCAAGTTACTTTTTGGCAACAATAAAATAGGGTTATTTTTATATTAAATTTTCATTTAAAAAAGGTTATCCTTCTATTATCAAAGCACTTAATACTTACACTTTGATACACAGGATGGTTTTGTAACAAACAGATTTAGTGATCGTTACAGTGTTAATAACTTTAATTAATTGTTTATTTCTTCAACTCCTAAAGCTTGGAATTTTTTGTTTCGGTTTCCTACCTTGCAAGCACTTTGCTTTTTG